>CAZDPF010000131.1:0-6789 GCA_964507215.1 uncultured Chryseobacterium sp.
GTCTTTGACGGGTTTAAAGTGGAGCATATCGGAGTCGAACCGATGACCTCTACGCTGCCAGCGTAGCGCTCTAGCCAGCTGAGCTAATGCCCCGATATTTCATTGGGCATACTGTTGAGAACTTCCGAGAACATTAACAGCCATCGGAGGGCTTTTCAACAGGACGGCAAAAATATCAATAAAACGCAATCCTTAAAGATTTTTTAATGCGTTCGGATGCAGCCATCCCACTTGACCGTCGGCAATTCTAATTTCTTGCCAATCCTCCAAAGCGGTCTCAAGTTGTACCATTGTTCCTTCGTGCAATACAAATGCATCAGGAGCGGCATCAGAAGGCGCTGTTTTCACATAAACATTCTCCACAATAATCACCGCCTTTTGTTCTCCGGCGGTCAATCTTTCATAGATGCCCCAGCTCAGAACGCTCACCAACAACAAGAACAAAGCAGCCGCCATGGTCAAGACTGACCATCGACTTTTCTTGATCCTCCAAAAACTCCAAGCAGCAGCTATTATCCACAACCAGCTTATAGACAGCCAACGAAAGCCATTTCGGCCAAGCCCATCGGCCCATAATCTGAAGTACCGCTCTACCAAAGGCATGGGAACTGCTTCAATTTCATCGACCAATAGCGTTTGTACCAACTGCCTATTGGCCGCGGCATCTTGGTGAGTAGGAGCCAGCTGCAGGGCCTTCTCGTAGGCCCAAACCGCCTCTCCCAAGCGAGCCTTTTTGTATTGGGCATTTCCTAAGTTGTAATACAAAGTGGCATTTTCCCAACCAGACTGCAGCAGCGATTCGTACTGTAAGATCGCCTCCGAATAATCGCCTTCTCGGTAGGCCTTATTACCCGCTTCAAACTGCGCTTGCTGCCCCAAGAGCATCTGAAACCCGCCCAAACACAAGACCATGATCAGCTTCCAATTGCTCATGTCAATTGCTTTTCGAGTTCGCGTAAAACATGCAAAAGCGCATCAGCCTGGGCCTCATGAGACTCCGGAATGGGGGCAAATCGACTGCCCAGCAATTTCCTGTACAATGCTTTGAAATACTCCTGCACTTCACCACTTACTCCTTTGTGCTCCAGTACTTCCAACAGCTTGCGCTCTTCTAGTTCAGATCGGCCAATCCGCAGACGGCTCATCAGGTACTCTTCCAACAGGTACAACAAGCGCTCAGACCGATCTTCCTTCTTACTCTTCTCGAGTTGCTGCACCTCTTTCTTGGCTCGCTTAAATGCCTTACTCGCACGAATCTCAGCGCCAAAGCGCTGCTGTCTTTCTCGTCGCATGAGGTAGAACTGAACCCCCATTATCCACAACAGAGGCACTAAAGCGAACGCCAGCCATGCCCCCCACCCGCGCTTTTGGTCAAGCGGTCTCCATTCTTCACTGTCTAAATGAATAAACCGAATGTCTTGTTGAAGCGCTTCAACTTGCTGTTTGCCGGCAGATTGAACTCCGTTAGGCAGCTCCGAACCCGCCATTCCACCACTTGGCGCATCTTGTCCTCCTACTACCTTTATTTCATAAGGGCCCTGATTGACTTCTATGTAGCGCTCTTGCTTGGGATCAAAATAACTGAAGCGTATAGGAGGTACTTTGTAAGCTCCACGGTAGCGTGGAATGAGCAAATACTCCTTGGTTCTACTTCCTTTTTGACCAAAGCGTCCGTTGCGTACTTGGTCTCGTTCTTCGGGATCAAAAACTTCAAACTCCTTGGGGAATAAAGGCTCAGGAAGCGAAACCATGGCCAAATTGCCTGTGCCGTTTACTTGCATTTTCAGGCTTACAGATCCATCAGCAGACACCTCCTCGGGTTGAACAGAAACGGTAAAATCAAATTGGCCTACTGCGCCACCAAAAGACTCTGGCCTTCCCTTTTCAGGAAGGGGTAAGACTTCCAGTGAAGGCGGAGCAAGAGGCACGCGTTGTCTGATAATTTCTACCTGTGGTCTGCCAAAAATATCGCGGCGGTTGGTTGGAACATAGGTGGGAATCATCACCAAAGCCTCTCCTTCTATGTGCGCAGAACTCAGTTGCGGAATCAACAAAATGCGCTTCCACAAATAGGTGTTGTAGTTTCTTCCGTCTACCACTTCTCGTCCGCGTCTTTCCCCTTCTTCAACTTCCAATTCTTGCCTGTAAAAGCCCGGGAAATCCAAAGATTCTTCTTCCTGAGGCATTTCGGCATCGTTGAAATAGAGTACATACTCAAGAATAAGTGGTTCTCCTACATACACTTTGCGTTTAGAAAGCCTCAGCTTCATAAAGCTGTTTTGTGCCGCTCGGGCGCGAGGGTCATTGGGAGGCACTTGTTGCGGATTGGCCTTCACCACTTCAAACTCCAGGGCTTTGCTCTGAATCCAGCTTCCCTTGTAGCGAATGCGTGCCGGTGGAATACTTAGTGTGCCCAGCTTTCTAGGACGAAGCAATACATCAAACTGCTGCTGTTGATTCATTCTTCCGTTGACAATGGAAGTTTGAAATGAACGATTGGGACCCGCCAAAACGGCCCAGTCGCTGCCTAGCGAGGGCAATTCGAACTTCTCCCCTTGCCCTTCAAACCGAAAGCTTACGCGCACTTCTTCTCCCAAGCCCAATTGGTAGCGATCGGCTTCGGCAATAAGTACCGGTTGGGCCGCCAGCTGCCAAACACCAAACAAAAGCAATATGTAGAGATAGTGCTTCACCAGTCTTTTTCTGATCGATTTTCTTGTTTTGGTCTGTTCTCTTTCTGTAGTTTTTTCTGCAAGTCTTCTTCTTGCTTCTCCAATGCATCGAGTAATCGTTCTGCTTCTTCTTTGTTCAAAGGCTTGGTTTCGTTTCCTTCTTGCTCAATGTTTTGGGCTTCATTCTGCTCTTGTTCTTCTTGATCGCCTGATTCACCTGAATCTTGTTGCTCTTGTTCTTCTTGTGAATCTCCTTGTCCTTGCTGGTCTTGTTGCTCTTCTTGGTTTGACTGTTCTTGTTCTTCAGATTGTTGATTGGGTTGTGGGGGAGGAGGCTGTTGGATTCTCCGAAGGGTTTGCGCCAAGTTGTACCGGGTATCTTCGTCTTCAGGCGCTAGCTTTAGGGCTTCCGAATAAGCGCGGGCGGCTTCTTCATATTTCTCCATTTGGAAATAGGTATTGCCCATATTGTGCAGCACATCGCTTTGCTCCTTTGCGGGCTCCATTTTCCGAAGACTTGATTGATAGGCTTCTAGCGCTTCCTCATAGCGTTCTTGTCTGTAGAGGGCATCTCCCAGATTAAAATCGGCTTTGGCGGAGGCGTCATTGCTGGCGGCACCTAATCGGTAAGCGGCTTCTGCCTGAGCAAAATTAGAATCGGCATACGCCTTATTGCCCGCCCGCATTTGTCGGGCAAATTCATTCTGTGCCGTCAACAAGAGCGGCAGCAAGGCCATTATTGCAACCAGCGATCGAACCATTTCGTTTTTCTTTCCAAAATCAGACTGTCGGCCAAGAGCAGCAGCAGGGCCAATCCACAGAACCAGTAGAACTGGTCTTCGTAATCTGTGTACAAGCTGCTCTCAAATTCACTGCGTTCCATGGCCCCAAAGGCTTCGGTGAGCCCTTCAATGGTTTTTCGGGTATCAACGCCTGAGAAATATTGTCCGTCTGTTGATGCTGCCAACTCTTGTAAAAGACTCGCTTGCAGCTTGGTAATAACCTTCTCCCCTGCTTTATTTTCTTTGTAGGACGTGGTGCGTCCGTAGAGATCTTTAATGGGGATGGGCCCTCCTCTTGGATCGCCCAAGCCGATGGTAAACACTTTTATTCCCAGTCCTTTGGCCTTTTCTATAGCGGCATCCAGCTCCCCTTCATGATCTTCCCCATCGGTGAGCATTACCAGGGCACGCGCATGTTGCCCTTCTTTGCTGTACATCTCGGCCGCCAAATCAAGCGCTGCGGAGAGATTGGTACCTTGGGCAGATACTTGATCAGGACCTATTCCATCGAGAAACAATCGGGCAGCGGCGAGGTCTGTGGTCACCGGAAGTTGCGGAAAGGCATCACCAGCATAAGCGATCAGGCCTACGCGATCTCCCCCAAGGGCATCTAAACATGCCGAAACCAATTGACGTGCACGATCGAGGCGCGAAGGCCGAACATCTTCTGCCAGCATACTTTTAGAAACGTCTATAGCAAAGATGATATCGATGCCCGAACGCTTCACTGTTTCCATGCGGCTGCCCGTTTGCGGATTGGCAATGCCAATGGCCATGAGCACCAATGCCAAGGCCACCAAAATGGCTTTAAACCACGGGCGCACCTTTGAGACCCTTGGAACGAGTTGGGCCAGTTGAAACCTGCTGCCTATTTGGCGAAGCACCCGCTTCTTCCAGAACCAATGGGCACCAAAAAGTGCTGCATAGACGGGAATAGCCGCTAACAACCACAGGTATTCTGATGCTTCTAATCGTTCCATCAACTTATACTTCTGAGTAAGGTGTTTTTCAGTACCAACTCCAACAGTAAAAGGCCAAATGCCCAAAGCATATAGGGTCTGAAAAGCTCTGTATAGGCATAATACCGAAGCTCTTCTACTTCCTTTCGCTCAAGCTTGTCAATCTCTTGATAGATTTCTCGCAAACTCTCATTGTCTGTGGCCCTGAAGTATTGCCCTCCGGTGCGATCAGCGATGGTGCGCAACAAGTCTTCATCAATTTCTACAGGTCTACTTCTGTAGATCAAGGCACCAGTTGGATCAATACCCACGGGCGTAGGTGCCATTCCGTTGGTTCCCACCCCAATGGTATACGTTCGCAAGCCGTAACCCTTGGCCAATTCGGCGGAAGTCATGGGGTCAATATTTCCAGAATTATTTACCCCATCGGTGAGCAAAATAATCACCCGCCCTTCCCCTTGTCCGCTGCGCAAGCGATTCACCGCTGTGGCGAGCCCCATTCCTATGGCGGTGCCGTCTTTGATCTTGCCGTAGCTCAAATCGTTCAAACTATTCAACAAAATGCGATGGTCTGTGGTGATGGGCGCCAGGGTATAGCTTTCACCGGCATAGGCCACTAAGCCAATTCGGTCACCCGGCCGATCTTCTATAAACTGCCGGGCCACTTCTTTGGTGGCGTCTAAACGATTGGGCTTGAGGTCACGAGACAACATGCTGGCCGAAACATCCAGGGCCAACACGATGTCAATACCCTCGGCGCTGCGCTTCTTGATGTCCATTTGCTCTTCTCGTGGACGAGCCAAGGCGATGATCAACAAAGCCAACATGGGCAATCGAAGGAATGGCAGGTACTCTGCTACAGCGCTTTTCCAACTGCGCAAACCAGCAAATGGTCCGGTGGTACTGAGTCGAAGACTGGCCCGTTGGCTATTTCGAATCCGCCAGAAATAGTAGGCCAAGGGCGCCAACAAGAGCAGCAGCCACAGCATATTGGGATACTCAAACGCTATCTTCATCATGACGAGGGGATATCTGTTTGGGTATTCGGGTCTACTGAAGGAGGATATTGCTGAATCAAGTGTTGGAGCAAATCAATTTCTCCTGGGAGGTCTCTGCCTGTTTCTCCTTTTTCTGCGTATTTGGCAAAGTCTGCTGCGAGCAAGAAGTTCCTCAAACTTTGCGCGTCTTGGGCTTGCAAATGCAAATGGTGCAATTGTGCCGCCAGTTCATTGCCAGTCATTTCTTTCGCGCGAAGGCCGTAGGTGGCTTCCACATACATCCGAAACACGTCAGTGATATGGGTGTAATAGGTTTTTAATTCAGACTGCCACAGTTTTTCATCGGCGTATTTCTGCAACAATCGCAGGGCTTCTTTGCGTGGATCTACGGGTGCTGCACGATCATACACAGGCGCTTGGCTTTCTCTTTTTTTCCATCGGCGGAGGAAATAAATGACCAGCGCCAACAAGAGTACTATTCCCAGGGGTAGCGCCACATAAAGGGGCCAGTTGAAAGGGGCTGCATAGGGATCGTGGATGTCGGTCAATTCTAGTTCGCCTTTGGGTGGAAGGCCCACATAGACATAAGAAGCAGAAACTCTGAGGCTGTCGCCATTGATGACCAAAGGCGTAAATGCCAAGAGGTGAAATCCACTGTCAAAGCGTGTGAGACGCATTTGTTGATGGTACTTTCTGTTTTTCTCCCACGCGGCGGTGTCTATTTGGTTAGAAAGCACTGTCCAAGCGGTATCTAAAGGCGCGATGGCCGTCCACTGATCCGGGAGGCTGCGCTCTACTTCCAGGCGTACTTCCAACACCTGCCCAATTAACATGCTATCTGAAGAAAGATGAATATCTACCCGCTGTTGGCTGAATAGCAGCAGACTGAAAAGAGAAAGCAAAAGGGTTGCGAAGCTTTTCTTCATTGCGTTCATCGGCGATTTCGGCGTTGAAAAAACTGCAACAATGCTTGGGCATAGGGTTGTCCGAGCTGCACCTCAATACGTCCGGCACGAGCGGCTTTGAGGCTTCTCTGGAAATAAGCTTCTTTGCCTTCCATCCAATCGCGGTAACGGTTTCGAGCCACTTCACTCGAAAGATCTACCCATTGGGTCACCCCAGACTCAGCGTCAAAAATGGGCAGTACACCCATGGCCGGAATGTCTTTCTCCAGTGGGTCGATAATGCGAATTCCAATGAGGTCATGTCTTCTGCCTGTTACGCGAAGGGCATGCTCGTAGTTTTGATCGAAGAAGTCTGAGAGCACAAATACAATCCCTGATTTTCTTTGGATGGCATTGAGGTACTCCAGGGCGTGGGCAATATCACTCTGTTTGCCTTTGGGCTGAAACTCCAGCATCTCTCGGATGATACGAAG
>CAZDPF010000132.1:0-6788 GCA_964507215.1 uncultured Chryseobacterium sp.
GTTATGGCCGTAGATCTTCAGTGCTATCTGTATAAACCCAATATGCTTCCTGTTACTCTGCTCAACTCAGACTTTCAACTCTTCTACAACGAGGAAGTCTTGGGGAAATTCAAATTCGGGAACGATGTTAAAATGCCAGCCAAGGGAAGAACCAGTGTAACGGTGGAGGCTGATATTTTTCTCGCCAAACTACATGAACAGTTCGCTGAACTCGTTAATAACGATAGCGTAATGCTCGACCTAAAGGGGGATGTTGATTATAAGGTCTTTTTCATGGCTGGCAATACAGATGTGGAATTAGACTATTTTTTTAATCATCAAAGAACACTCAAGAAACTACTGGATCAAAAGATTAATGACGCACAGTCAACCGACCTGAGCAATCTCAGCTTGGCAGACGAATCAAGCTTATTGAAACCAGTGCTCGCATACGACTTGGCCGTGCCGAATGAGTTCGGTATTCCATTCATAGTACGCGATATAGACCTACATTTTCGACTCAACAACTCCAAAAGAGACTTTGCCTCCTGCATCCGGAATGATAGCGTGTTCATACCCATCTATGACACCACCTATGTTCCGCTGAAGTTCAATATCAATACCAGTGAACTCTCATTAGGCGTGTTGAGTGGGGGGCTTTTTGACAAGGAGAAAAAAGAAGAGGAAGATAAATCGATAACTGTGGTTGGAACGCTTAACGTGGAAATTGATGGCCGGAAATATGCCGTACCCGTTCATTATGAACGTTTGGTCAACCTGAAATCTTTAAAACTTTTCTAATGCGCTATACCACACAGAAAATCGCGAATACAAATGCTTTAAATCTACCTCGGTGGCCTAGCGTTATTTTTCTATTGCTCTTGTTGAACACCAATTGCATTTACGGAGAAGTCACCAGTATTCACAAGTTACGCATCAAGGCCGATGATTATATCAACACACAGGTTGAGATCAAGGCGTATGTTGTTTATCAAGAGGATACTGAGGAAGACGTAATAGACGCTAAGTCTGTTTATGTCTACGATCGCTCGTCCGATACCATTCTTTTAAATTCTTCCAAATCAATCTCTTGGGAAAAGGATTACCTCTATCGCATAGAAGGAGATCTTAAACGTAATGCTGAGGGAGTACTTGAATTGGCCTATAGTAAACGGGAGTGCCTCGATTGTCAGGAGGATGAAAACAACATGATGGAGATCCTCTTGTACACATTGATTGCACTTGTTGTTATTGGCGCCATCTTCTGGTGGAAAACATCTAAGAAGAAATCAGCTCCTAAAACCGACCCCCTTGAAAAATACACACGAACTACCGCCCAAACACAGACTGAGCCCGCCCAACCCCATGCATCCGCTTCTGATAACTATGGCACCATCGCGTTCAACATGAGTGAATTCATGGGCATTAGTGAAAGTGCTTCAGGACCAGCCAAAACCATGGTCATGCAGGGGATGGCAAATGCTGGCCCGCAAAAGATTCCGGGAACCTTTTTGGTTAAACTGCTCAATGAAGCAGAACAACGTGTAGAAGTATATGGCGTGGCTAGCAGTATTGGATTTATTGCCACCATAGGTAGAGAACAAGCTGGGAAGGAAAATGAATCTACCCATCTATTGGTCAACAACAACACGGTGAGTAGAAGACAGGCCGAATTGGTATACAAAAACAATGCGCTGTACTTAAAGAATTTGAGCGGCACCAACCCTACTCGTTTGAATAAGGTAGAAATGAAAGTAGGGCAAGAACTAGAACTCTCAGATGGTATGGAAATCGCTATGGGCACGGCCTACATTATCTACAGAAAGAACCAAGCTTGATGAGCGCATTTTCTCTTGATTTCGCTGGCATCAGCCAAGTGGGTAAGCGATCATCCAACCAAGACGCCTTCGTTGCCAAACAGCTCACAAGTGATGTCTACCTCTTTGCTGTAGCAGATGGTATGGGGGGTGCCGCAGGAGGTGAGCTTGCAAGCGCCATTGTGATTGAATCATTGGAGCAAGCCATTCAAGAGCGCTTAGACATTCTATACGATGACCCCAATGGGATGAGACTCGTATTTGGCTTGGCCATCGACCATATTCAAAAACAGTTGGCCAACCAAATAGACCAAGATTATTCTTTGAATGGAATGGGCTCCACCTTAACTGCCCTTCTCATTACAGAGAACCAATTCGTGACCTGCAATATTGGCGACAGTAGAATCTATCTAAGAACAGAGGAGCGCCTTGTGCAGCTCACAAAAGACCATAGCTATGTGCAGGAAATGATGAATAAACTTGAAGCACATGAAATAACAGCGGAGTTCATTGCCAAACACGAGAACATCATTACGCGCGTATTGAATGGAGGGAGTGACATCGCTGATATTTCTGAAAACCACACCTTCGATTTTTCCAGCAACAAGTTTTACCAGTTTCTCCTTTGTAGTGATGGGCTGATGCTAGATAAAAGAGCTGCCCCCAATTACATTGAAGATATCTTAAGAGAAAGCGAAGGAAAACTAAATGATGATTGTATGCGATTGTCCAATCATGCCTTTTACAATGGATCGTCTGACAATATTACATGCGTATTGGTAAGCGCAGAAAAGAAAGATGCGATCGCCACCATTCCAAATAACAGCTCTGCAGAATGAACCGGTTTGATCTACATGTCAAGGAGGCGCTCTCTGATAAATATGAGGTAAAAGGCCTTTTGGGTAAAGGGGGCATGGCCAATGTGTATCACGCTATTCAAAAAGGACTAGATAGAGATGTGGCCATAAAGGTGATTCATCCCAATCTTATCCATGACCCAGAATCAGTCAAACGCTTCAGGCTTGAAGCCAAGAGCGCTGCTCGATTAAATCACCCAAATATCATTACCATTTATGATGTAGACGAACGAGAAGACGTGGTCTTTATCTGCCTCGAGTACTTAGAGGGAAGAGATTTGGCTGATTTACTCCGTGAAAAGGGCCGACTTAGAACAGACGAAGTAATAGGACTGTTGGCACCTATCTGTTCTGCATTGGCTGAGATTCATGACAAGAGTTTAATTCATAGAGATATAAAGAGTAGTAACATTTTCATTACCAAACAGGGCAGGCCTGTACTAATGGATTTTGGTATAGCCGCTCTACGCGAGACCTCCAGTGGTATCACCCTTCCCGGCACCGTCATCGGCACTCCTGAGTATATGAGCCCGGAACAAGCCAGAGGTGAAACATTAGGTCCACAATCTGATATTTACAGCTTGGGTATTGTTATGTATCAATGCCTTAGTGGAAAGGTGCCTTTCACAGGCGATTCTCCTTTTTCCACATTGGTGCAAATCAGCCAAGGATTAATTCCCGAGCTAGATCGCCAAGCGCTCAATGTACCTGAATGGCTTCACGAAATTGTTTTAAAGTGTTTAGCCAAAAATCCGCAAGACCGATTTCTCACGGCTGAAGACCTGATGGAATCGCTTCAAGAGAGAAAGTTGATTACGGAAAGGGAAGAAGCGATCACCAAAGCAATTGCTATCAATTATGACAAAGAAATTGCTGGCTTAAAAACCCTACTACTGTCCGCCTCCTCTCTGGATGAAAAGTATCAGGTATTGGAAAATTCTTCCACTACATTAAAGGAAGTGCTCAAAATAGATGAAGAGCTCGAAGTAATAGCTGGAGCTAAAAAAAACAAACTGGCTTTTGACAAGCGTTTTGACGACCATCAAGGCACTGTCAACCGGCTAAAGAAACTGGTGATTCACGAAAATCTTACAGAAGATAGTATAGCTGAGGGTTTAGACCTCGTAAAAAATCTTCCCACTGCCTTAGCGCGTCCTGATGAGATTTCGCTCATTGCAGTGATTGAGCTTTTGGCGGTATTTATTCGCTCCAATAACACGCTAAGCCATGAGGAAAATGCCGAGCATATCCTCAACGCTATCACAGACTCGATCTTGGCACTCGATAATTTGTACAATTACTGCGATAAAATAGGCTTAGGTGAACAAGAACTCGCAAAAATTAATAAACGATTACTCGGCTTGTACGATGATTGGTGCACCCAAACGATGGAAATCTTCAAGGGCGAAAAATTAGGCCGAAGCGAGCGCAAGCAGATTTATTACTGCCTCAATGACTTGGTTGAATTGCATGTCAAAACACTGCCTCAAAAAAACGATTTACTGTCACTTTTAACAGAACTGCACAATAAATTCCTCTACCCCAATAGCCAATTGTTCCAGCGGAATTCACCCTCGCCTGTTTCGCAAGAGGCTTCCAATGCTAAACCGATTGAACCACCCATTGCTTCGCGCTTTTCATTTGATGAGGCCTTTCACCAATTTGTTCAAGATCAACTTCTTGCGAATGCTTCCGTGAAAAGTTTTCTGGCCATGAGTCCTGAGGCATTGACTCAATCAAACCCATCTAGGCTTTTGTACCTGATGTTTAGTCCTAGAAAAAACGACAATATCCTTTCTATCATAAAGGATAGCATGCATATTCTCAAACATGCTTTCCTTGACCACAAGTCATTGTTAGATGAGTCTGTCATTGTATACAATGGCCAAGAAATAAACCGTAAACAGCTTATTACTACCCCGGCATTATTCACAGAAGAAGGCATGAATGATTGGGACATCCTATTAAAATCAATATTGGTAAAACTTAAAGAAGAAAGTAGAGATCCCGAAAATGTCAAGTCTGAATCGGCTATCATTCGGTATCATTTCAACCTCATTCTGAATGAAATTAAACCCTATGTGCTCAAAGCCCTTCTGGCATAATGGCAATATTCAACAACACCTTATGGCATGAACTTCATGTTTCATGCTCAACAAGAAATGATTAAAGCGCTGTTCAAAACAAAGAAGTCATCATGAAAAAAATCTTCCAACAATATCTGCAGCTACTGGCATTGCTATTTTCTACTTCCAGCCTATTGGCACAAGAGACTCCGAAGGTGGTAGTGGGAATCGTTATTGAACAAATGCGATTTGATTATCTGGCCAAATTCAAACGAGACTTTGGGAAAGATGGTTTCTATAGACTAATCAATGAGGGTACTGAGTTTTCGTATGTCAATCATATTAGCGCTCCTACACTCACCGGCCCAGGACATGCGTCTATCTACACCGGAACCGTTCCATTCTACCATGGTATTGTTGGCGATAATTGGTACAACGCTCGCACACAAGAAGAAGTATATTGTGTTTATGATGCCAAGCATGTCACCGTAGGCTCAAGCAGTGCCAACGGAAACTGCTCACCAAACAAACTCAGAACCAATACCATTGGTGACATTCTAAAACTATCCAATAATGGCGCTAGCCGGGTTTTTTCAGTAAGCCTGAAAGATGCCTCTGCGGTCATTCCTGGGGGGAAAATGGCGGATGGTGTCTATTGGTATGACGCTTATTTGGGTGGTTTCATAACATCCAATTATTACAGAAGCGAGTTGCCAGAATGGGTCACTGACTTCAACGAGAAGAACTATGTTAAAAAACTAATGAAAGATGATTGGGAGCTAAAGGAGAAGGAAAAGAAGTAAGTGGTCTCTGCCCCCGACGACGGCTTTGGCGAAGTGGATGTCTTTAAAGAAGGAAAAACCACCTTTCCTCATGTTTTTGATGATTTGACAGAAAGCGAGAAGAAAGAGAAAATCCTCTATACACCCGCGGGTAACACCCTGCTCTCTAAGTTCGTTGAAGAACTCATAGATGAAGAAAAATTAGGCGCCTATGGTGTTACCGATATGCTCACCATTAGTTACAGTAGCCCTGAATTTATCGGCTCAGCCTATGGCCCGAATTCTATGGAAATTCATGACACCTACATCCGCCTCGATCAAGAGATTGAGGAATTATTGAAAATGCTCGATAAGAATATCGGTAAAGGACAATACCTTCTATTTCTCACTTCAGATCATGGTGTGAAAACCAATGGCGTCCTATTAAAGAATAAAAAAATTGAAGCTGGTTCTCTTCAACCTGCTGTGATAATGGATACGCTTCGTGTTTTCAGTAGAGTGACTTTTGGAAGTGACTGGATTATTGACAGGGTTGCCAACAACTCTATTTACTTGAATCTAAATGAAATTGAACGCATGGATCTAGATTATGAGGAAGTAGTCTTCAAATTCATGAGAAAAATGCGCATTACTTTTGAAGAACTAGCCTCGATTTATCCTCGTACTGAGTTGGATGGATTCAGTGGGATGCGCAGTACTGAAAACATGATTCTCAATGGTGCCCATCCAGCCCTTACTGGAGACATTCTCTATACATTAAATGCCAATTACATAAGTCAAGATGATTTGGTAGGAACTGTAAGCGGTTCTCCCTATTCCTATGACACCCATGTACCCTTGTTCATCTTTGGAACTGGCATAAGCAAGAGAAGAATAAATGCCCCGAAGTATATTGTAGATATTGTTCCAACGATTTGCAATGCCATTGGAATATTGTCTCCTGAGGCATGCATCGGAATCCCATTAATTGAATCCAATTAATGGGCTTTCAGCAATGACGCTTTTACTGATGGGCTGATCTCGGCTTGAGTAGGTGTGTGAAGTAAGGTAGATTGCAATCTGTTATTTACCAACATGCTACATGCTGCCTGTATCCGACTCATTGGGTGATGACGGTGCTAATATTAGCACCCCTTTATGCCTTTGCCTCGATTAGCCAATTCTGCTTTGATGCATAGGCTTGACCCCCTCCATTCTGATGAATAAGCGGTCCTAAACAACCCGACCATCTCCGTTGCTTCCAATCGTAGTAGAGCAAGCCATTCAAGCTGGCCACCCACAAGCCTT
>CAZDPF010000133.1:0-2036 GCA_964507215.1 uncultured Chryseobacterium sp.
GTCGATGTGCTCATTGATTTCATACTCAAAACCAACAATTACATGTCTGGCCAACTGCAAGCGGTTGGAGCTGTACTCTTGGGGAATATTCTCTGGTCCGGAAAGGAAGCCATAGAACAGGTTCACAACATCGCGATCTGAATTGGCGGCTACTAAGTTTTGCGAATACCATCCACCGGAGGCTTTCAATCGGAAAACCTCGTTCACCATGTATTTCATGCCGATGCGTGGCTCCAAGCTGAATTCGCCTAGCGAACCATAGTAATGGGCATGTACGCCGGGTTCAATCAACCAGCGATTGCCCAAATCGAGTTTGTAACGGAAATAGCCCGCCAATTCGGTTGTGTTTTCCGTTTGGCTGATTACCCTGCCGAGGGTGTTGGTGAAGCGGAAATCTGTTCGATAGCCGATGGCCATAAAACCGTAGCGTAATTCATCGTTCTCACGCAAGAAATAGGTGAAGTCGAGGCCGCCATTGAAGCCAGAGATTTCGCTGCTCCGGGGCAATCCATCGCCCTGAACGGCATTGATGGCATAATTAGAAAAGGCCAGGTTTCCTTTGAGTACCAAGGCTGAGCTCAGCGGAATAGCGCGGAAATCGAAGCCCATACCGTAACTATCCCAGCCCACGCGGTTGCCCACGTCAATGGTTACATCATCGGTAAAATTGAATCCAAACAGACTCACATTGGAGCCGTTCCTCGAGGTGCTTGATAATTTGCCGTAGATGTCGGTAAAGCTGAAGGGCAGTCCACCAAATTCTGTTTCAACATAGGGGTAGAATACAGAGGCTGATTGATCGAGGTAAGAGGTTTTCCCCGAAATAATGTAGGATACGCTGCTTCGGTCAGCTCCTTTTTTCTTGAAAAGCGGACCTTCTAAGAGCAGTTTGGCGCTGTAAGTGGAGGCGCTGGCTTTTCCGGTAAAGCGCTTTTGATTGCCTGGACGGGTGCGAATATCCATTACAGATGAAGTACGGCCGCCATATTCGGCATTGAACCCTCCCGTATACACATCGGCACTTTGTAAGATGTCTACATCAAATACGCTGAAGAAGCCAATGGAGTGGAAGGGATTGTAAATGATCATATTGTCAAGCATCACCAAATTTTGAATGGGCGATCCTCCACGGATATACAGCTGTCCTCCTTGGTCTCCGGTTGTCACCACACCAGGAAGCACCTGAATGGCCCGCACCAAATCGGCATCACCCCCAACGGAGAACTTTTCAATGCGCTTGGGCGATAGCGTAACTACAGAGGTGAGCACTTGCTTCTTCTGCTCTTGGCGCTCAGCGTTGACCACCACATCTTGCAAAACGGTGTTCTCTTCCTCCAGCAGAAATTTCATATTGCTGATGCGGTTTTTCTTCACTTCCACCTCTTGCGATTGTTCCTTCATCCCAATGAACTTCACCACCACTTGGTATTTCCCTACCGGCACATCATTGATGATGAAGAGTCCGTCAGGATTGGTAGTAGTGATTTTATCGGTTCCCACTATTTCAACAACGGCATACGGAATGGGGAGGTCATTGGATTTCTCGTAGACAAAACCTCTGATTTTACCCATTTCCTCTTGTGCCAACAAGCTGAAAGGGAGGCAGAACATAAGCAGTACTGGAAGGAGGAAGCGCAGAGCGGGAGGAGTGATATTCTTCATAGGAAAAGCGTGGCCAAATGTAGCCTTTAGCGCACTTTCTGAATGTGGATGAGTTGCAAGAACAATTCGCGCATCCATTCTTGGCTGTCAGTGGTTCCAGTGCCAATGCCTTTGATCTTTTGATCAGCCCGATAAAGCAGTTCCATGGCTTTAACACTTTGCTTGAGCGGATAGCGTTGTGCGGCTTTTTCGTACTCTGAAACAAACATGGGATTCACTCCCAAAACGGCGGCCGGATTTTTCGCTGATTGGCTATTCATGGTTTGCAATCGGATGATACGTTCAAAGTAGGTTGTCAACATGGCCAATACTACTACGGGAACCATTTCCTTGGGGTTGGCCGCTGCATATTGGGCAATCTGCACCACCTTTCG
>CAZDPF010000133.1:2136-6740 GCA_964507215.1 uncultured Chryseobacterium sp.
CCTTTCGACTTGATCAGTTTGGCCAGCTTGAGTCGTTTGTCCAGCTTCTTGCCTTTGAAAGCAAAGGCCAAGACTGTTTGGCTGTTGGGATGTTCTACATAAGCCTCCAGCTTTTCCAACTGTTCTTTTTTGAGGTGCTGGGCTTCCCTGACCAATACCAGTACCCGTTCAGCCATCATGGGGAATCGGCGCGCTTCGGCAATAATGGTCAGAACGTCGGTGTCTTTGCCGTATAAAATGGTCTGATTGAAATCGCGCTCGGCGGGCAACATGGCTTCCTCTTCCAGAGCGTTGAAGATTTCATCGATGAAAAATGCTTCATCGCCTTCCAAAAAATACACTGGCGCAAATTGCTTGTGCCTGATCTGGCTGAGGAGGTCTTCGAATTTCACGGGCCTAAAGGTACGTTGGCTTCTTTTCGATCTTTGTCGCATGTTGATGCCCCTCTTGAATTTTCCAGAACACCCCCAACGATTGCGCACGGGCGAGAAAGGGGAGGAAATCTGGGATCCTATTCGCAAGCGCTTTGTACGCCTTACACCAGAGGAATGGGTGCGTCAATCGCTACGGGCACATCTCGTCAATGACCTCCACTATCCGGAGCAATGGCTGAGCGCAGAGCAAGGTCTTTTGCTCAATGGCATGCCAAGGCGCACTGATTTGCGGGTATACAAGCAGCAGCAATGCATCATGCTCATAGAGTGCAAAGCACCAGAAGTAGCTGTGCATCAGAAGGCATTCGATCAGGTGTGCCGATACAATTTGGTTGCCCGTGCCCCCTGGATTGTGCTCACCAACGGACTGCAGCATATTGTAGCTTGGGTGGCTGAAGAACGTCCGTTCTTTGCAGAACACATTCCCCATTACAGCGAATTATGAATCTCCCCGCCCTTCGTCTATTGCCGGCAAAAGAAGAGTCTGTCAAAAGAGCCCATCCATGGATTTTCAGCGGTGCACTGGCTCCACATGATTTAGCTGCGGGGACTTGGGCTGAATTGCACGATCACAACGGCCAGTATCTGGGAACAGGTTTTACAGAACCCGGAAGTATAGCCTTCAAATGGGTAGGCAAGGAACGCCTTTCACCGGAAGATTTTTTGCGCACTCGGCTCCAAGAGGCCCACTTACTCCGCCGTTCGATGGGAATGCTGAATCGCGCCGATTTGGAAATCTACCGACTTTTTTTTGCCGAAGGAGATGGTCTTCCCGGATTGGTAATTGATATTTACGGAGGCCACGCAGTTGTGCAATTGCATTCAACAGCGCTTTTGCCCTACACCGCCGTGCTAGCAGAAATTCTTGTAGAACTGGGCTATCCTTCGGTCTATCTAAAGAGTAGAGAAAGCTTGCACGATCAAAATCTTGTTGATGCGTATCTGCACGGGGAAAGGCAAGCAACGGTTTTTCTGGAAAATGGAATTCCGTTTCAGGTAGATTGGGAAGGCGGACAGAAAACGGGTTTCTTCATCGACCAGCGCAACAATAGGCAAAAGGTTCGGGAGTTGGCCGAAGGCAAGAAAGTGCTCAATGCCTTTTCGTATACAGGTGGATTTTCGTCCTATGCTTTAATGGGCGGTGCTACAGAGGTGGTGAGTTTAGACAGCTCGAAGAAGGCCATTCAGTTGGCCGAAAGCAATGCCGAGCTGTTGAATGTTTTCGGAATTCACACGGGTGTTTCGCAGGATGCTTTCGACTACCTCAAAGAAATGCCTGACCATTTTGATTTGGTCATCCTCGATCCACCTGCATTTGCCAAAAACCAGCGGGCCCGTCACAAGGCGGTGCAAGCCTATAAACGCATCAATGCGATGGCTATGAAGCGGATGCGTTCAGGCACTTGGTTACTCACCTTTAGTTGCAGTCAACATATTTCCAGAGAGCTCTTTGTCTCCACGGTGCGGGCTGCAGCCATTGAAAGTCGCAAGCAGCTGCGCTTAATTGAGCACCTTCAACAGCCAGCAGATCATCCCAGCAGCTTGTTGCATCCCGAAGGGGAATACCTCAAAGGCCTCTTGTTGCAGATTCGCTAATTAAAAGCGCCAGCGCAGATGGAATCGGAAGGCTTGCCATTGCATGGCATCCTCTAAACGCGCATCGCCAAAGGCGCGGTATTGCGGATTCCAGCTGAGGCCAAACGCCCAATTTTCAAGCAGGTAATAGTCTGTGCCAATATCCAAGCCTACCGCATAGCGAAACTGCCTGTCTAGCTGAATGGCTCGGTCACCTATGCGTTCTACCCTTTCAGTAAAGCCCAATTGCCCTTGCACTCCCAAGCGATGGTCCCATCGCCCACTGGGGAATCGCCAAGCATAGCGCAGAGGAAGCACGTAAGATTGCAGACTGATGGTTTGTCGGTAGGGCTGTAGCATTTGGGTAAAAACAGTGTCGTATTCGGTAATCGAAATACTGTCTAGCCGACCGGTGTAAGAAGTATCGATGCGCAAATAGCCTTGGTTGATGCCGGCGATCACCCAAGTGGTGTCTATGCGCCTATCATACAGCGTGTCTACTTCCCAGCGTTCACTACTGTTGAGTTGCATCTGATTCACCCATTCATCACCTTTCAATGGAACATTTTCCATGGCCATTCCCAAGCCCATTCCGAAGAGCTGTTGGTTTCTTTCCCATTCAACACCAAGGCCGTAGAACCAGCCATTGTTGGGCAAAACGCCGCTTTCCAAACGCAGGGCATCAATTCCCAATCGCAGGGCAAATGGCTTGGATAACAAATTATCTGGGTGACTAGGTGCGGATAGCGGCGTGGGAGAAACATCCTTTAGCTGATCAGTAAGCCGAAGTGGAAGTGATTGGAGGTCTTCTGTGAAAGAAGCGTGCGCGCTGCTTAACTCAGGCAAAGAAGTGGTCTCTCCAATGAAGCGGGGAGATTCTGTATTTGCAATATCAGTTTTGAAAGAAGCCTTTGCAATTGCATTCTCTGAGCTTGGTGCAACCTGATTTTCAGCCGCTATGGGCTGTTGATTTACGGGCAGTTTCTGAGCTGATGTTGAAGCAGACTTGGGCTTTTCAGCGATGGTTTTTAAATCTGATGATGCAGAAACTCTTGCTTCGTTTTCAGAGGATTTATGGGCATTTGGATGCTCATTATCAAGTGTAATCGCGTCAGAAGTGGTATTTGTAGATGCTGTACTTTCTGTTGTTAGAGGGGAAATGGATGGATGGATGACAGGAAGCTCCTCCTCAACCGTTGAGGACTGGGTTTCTTGGAGCGGGGTGAAATCAACAAGAGGCGAACGCTGTTGATCACTGGCTGCGTGGCCGAAAACCAACAGACCTGCAATGGCCCATTGGGCGATGCTGGAACCTAGGAAAGAAGAACCTGCGCCTCCCGCCGCTGTGCCTGTTGAGGGCAGGGGAAGGTGCTGGTTGAGCAACTGTTCCATTTGGGCCCAATCGTTGGGTTGTGCTTCGAAGCGTCTTTTGCCTAGGCGCTCTTTGAGTATGTCAAGCCAATGGTTACTCATACGGCTTTAGATTTGGGCCTGTCGGCCATCAGGCGCTGACGAAGATTTTCTTTGGCGCGTTGCAGACAACGCTTGGAGGTGCGCTCAGAGATCTCCAAGAAATCGGCAATTTCTGCGTGGCTATAGCCTTCTATCACAAATAAATTGAACACCATTCGATCAGTGGCATCCAACTGCTTAAGTGCGGCTTCTATGTGTTCAAGATCAATGCTCAACATGATCTCAGCGGGTACAACAGCTTCCTCTCTTTCGTCTTCTTGACCTTGAAAAACCAAGGGGTCACGTTTGCCTTTCCGATGCGTATCTATAGCCAATCGGATGGCGATGGTGCGAATCCAAGGGATAAAGGGCCGTTGTGCGTCGTAGGTTTCCAAGGTTTGTAAAACTTTCAAAAAGGCTTGATTGGTCAGTGATCGGGCGTCTTCTTCTTGCTTGCAGTAGCGCATCCCTACTTGCATCAAGTAGGGAAAGCACCAGTTGTACAGCGCAAACTGGGCTTTGCGGTTGTTCTCCAAACAACCTTGTATCCAAGACTTTTCCGGTTCTTCCAAGAGGTGGGTGACCAATGGCGTAATTTACGGATTCTGAAATGGCGAGCCCCCTTGCACAGCAAGGGGGTCCCAACCATCTCAACACTACAGGGACTTAATCTATGAGTAAGCGAACCTGAGCTCTTTTACCATCACTTACCACATCCAAGAGATAAACACCTTGGCTGAGGGTAGGCAGGTTGAGTGTTTCACCTGCGGCTACTGTTCCGGTTTGCAACAATCTTCCGTAAGTATCCAATAGTCGGTAATCTGCCGCTTGGGTCAAGCCTCCGAAGCGTACTTCGCTGCGGGCAGGATTGGGATATACATTGAGTTCGGTAAGTACATTTTCATCTTGTCCGATGGTAGACGGATCGAGTACCACCAAGGTGAAACCGGTGTTCTGGCCTTTGTAGATCAAGTTGCCGTTGGCATCTACACCCAAGCTGTCACAGTATACTGAGGTGCAGGCCGCTCCACTGGGGTCAATGGTGTTAACGGTTAAGCAAACTGCATACATGCCTGGCTGGGTGTACTGGTGGGTAGGGAACGGACTGTTAGAGAAACTGCCATCACCGAAGTCCCACAACCA
>CAZDPF010000134.1:0-6698 GCA_964507215.1 uncultured Chryseobacterium sp.
ACTTCCCGGTATAATTAAAAGGAGTGATGGCGCGAAGTTCTTGTTTCACCGCTTCGTCAATATCGAGTGCTTCTATAAACGCGTTGAACTCCTCTTCTCCTGGGCGGCTGTCTACTCTGCTGAGCTCCTTTAGCTTTTCGTAAGGCTTAGGGTAGCCCTCCCTTCGGAGGATGGTTTGAATGGCCTCGGCCACTACTGCCCAATTGGCACGTAGATCTTCTTCAATGGCCACGGTATTGAGACGAAGCTTGCTTAAGCCCTTCAGAATAGACTGTAAAGCAATGAAGGTATGTCCGAAAGGCACCCCAATATTGCGCAATACCGTGCTGTCTGAGAGGTCGCGCTGCAAACGACTCACCGGAAGCTTAGCTGCCAAATGCTCGAACAATGCGTTGGCCACGCCCAAATTGCCTTCTGCATTCTCAAAGTCAATGGGATTGACTTTATGCGGCATGGCCGAAGAGCCCACCTCATTGGCTTTGATCTGCTGCTGGAAATAATCCATGCTGACGTAGGTCCAAATATCTCGGCACAAATCCAACAAAATGGTATTGATGCGCATCATGCTATGGCACAGAGCGGCCAGATGATCATAGTGCTCAATTTGCGTGGTTGGAAAAGAGCGATGCAGGTCGAGGCTATACTCCACAAAATGCTTGGCAAACGCATGCCAATCAATATCGGGGAAGGCCACAAAATGTGCATTCATATTACCGGTTGCACCGCCAAATTTGGCAGAATGCGGAATATGTCTCAACAGGCGCAACTGATGATCAAGGCGTTCAGCAAACACCTCTATCTCTTTGCCCAAACGGGTAGGTGATGCCGGCTGCCCATGGGTACGAGCCAACATAGACACCTCCTCCCAACGGTCTGCCGCTTCATTCAAGCTCACCACTACTTCTCCGATCAGAGGCAGGTATTCATCCTCCATCATCTCTTTGATGGAAAGGGGAATACAGGTATTGTTAATGTCTTGAGAGGTTAGGCCAAAGTGGATGAACTCTTTCCATTTGCCTAGCCCCAAATCATCAAAGCGTTCTTTGAGGTAGTACTCCACCGCTTTCACATCGTGATTGGTACTTCTCTCCAATTGCTTAACACGGGCAGCATCTGCTTGGGCAAAATCCAAGAAAATATCTTGCAAATCAGCCACGCGCTCTGCTGGAAACTCGCGCAATTGGGGCAATGGAATGCGGCACAGGGCCAAGAAATATTCCACTTCCACTCGCACCCTATATTGAATAAGGGCATATTCAGAAAAGTAAGGTACGAGGCGTTCTGTATTTTTAGCGTATCGCCCGTCTACCGGCGAAAGGGCGAGCAATGGATCGGCCATGACTGTGATTAAAAATCAAAAGTAACCCAAAGACGATGAACGCCTTTCTTCGAGAACTGATTTCCGGGGTGCGCATGCATGCCACTGCATTTCGGTTTATTCACCAACAAAAGCTCTATCTCTGGTTGCTCTTACCCATAGCCATCAACGTTGCCTTGTTTGTGAGCACTTTTGGGTTGAGCAGTTATTTCAGTGACGCCCTCACCCAATGGCTCACTGCTTGGATGGGTAGTGAGGACTCGCTCTGGCAAAAGGTGCTCTACTGGACAATTTTCTTGGGCTCGCGACTGCTGGTGTTCTTCGCCTACGCCTTGTTTTACAAGAACCTTGTGTTCATTGTTCTCTCGCCTCTACTCGCTTTTCTAAGCGAGAAAACCGATGAAAAAGCAACGGGGAACAGCTATCCATTTTCTTGGTCGCAGTTGTTGAAAGACGTCATTCGGGGCGTGCGATTGGCCGTGCGCAATTTACTCTATGAGTTGGGGCTCAGTCTGGTCTTGTTGGCTTTTGGATTTGTTCCTTTGGTGGGATGGATCAGCCCGATACTACTATTAATGGTGCAGAGCTATTTCTATGGCTTCTCTATGCTTGATTACAATTGCGAACGCTATAAAATGAATACCACCGAAAGTTTGCGCTTTGTGAGAACGCATCGGGGCTTGGCCATTGGATTAGGCCTGAGTTTCTACGGATTGTTTGTGCTGCCTTATGTGGGATGGATTATTGCTCCTGTATGGGGAATTGTAGCGGCTACATTGGCTTTTCTACAAATAAAAAAAGCCGGAAACCTGAAGGCTTCCGGCTTTGAAACTGCTTCCTAACATCTTTACTTCGGCACGTCGCTCTTGTAGGCGTTGGTGTAGCGATACGCTACGTTGCCACCATCAAATACCATTTCCCAAATGATGGTTACTACGCTGTAGCCATTGTAGGTGAGTCCACTCAAACCCGTTGGACGAGCAATGGTGAATTGGATGGGTGTGAATTGGGTGCCGAGCACATCGCCGGCTACATAATCAAAACCGAATGGATTGACAATGCCCAGCGGATAGCCCCAACTGGTCATGTTAGAGTCTCCTGCGGCAACAGCCCACACATTGTCTTTGTGGTAAAATGCATCACCTGCTTTGGCAGAAGGAATGGTATCTACAAAGGCCGCATCTTGTGCCCAGAATGAATTACCTCCTGCAGGTCCTTTGTCAACAATTGAAACAGATGACACCTGGCGAAGATCCGGTCCGCCTGCGTAATCTTTGGCCAGCACATCTTCTACCATCAAGAACGATTGGATAAAGAAGTTTCGGCCGTTCATATCTTCAAACACTTCAGCCTTTACGTTCACTACCCAGCCGGTATCTGTGGCCACCACATTGTGGGCAACACCAATCTCTGCTGAGTTGGAATAGGCGGCGGTTACTGCGCTTTCTGCCTGACTGTAGTTTTCCAATGGCAATCCATTCACGTGAATGGTGGGAAAGCCACCTGGTACAAATAGAAGTTCCCAAGCCTGGGCCATATCATTGGCCAAGCCGTCACTGTTATGCACAGCCACGGGCACTACATAATCATAGGCTTCTTGCAAAGCCAACATAATTTCGGCTCCATTCGGACAATACTGGCACCAAGCACCGGTGTTTTCCACCACCAATACTTTGCGCTCGTTTTTCACCACGAGCCCCTCAATCGGATTGGTTCCGTAGTTGGGGGTATTCGAGTTGTTGTCGTCTTTTTTACATGAGGCAATCGCTATCAGAGAAGCGGCGCCAAAGAGCAAGAATCTTTTCATTTCTACGCTGGATGTTAGAACGCTAAAAATACGATGATTTCGGTGGAAAGTTGGGTGCATGAGCGAGATAGATGGCTCATTGTTCATTTAACCACTCTCAGCGAGTGCTGGTAGCGGTAGGAAAGAGATCTACATAAATCGGCAGGTGATCGCTAAAGCCCCCCAGATAGCGCGGACCGCTATAGGTTCTCAACGGGTAAAAACCTGTGTAGCGATCATCTGGCTTCAGCAAAAATTGGGCTTTAAAGATTTCCACATCCCCTGCCCTACTTCTGCTTTTGCCCCCTAGGAGATTTGCAGAAAGCACAAAATGATCGAGGTAGGCCCATTCACCTCTGTATTTATGGGTTCCCCAATCATGGTCTAAAGCCGCCATTCCATCCACCAATACAGCAGTATCAGAATAGGTGGGAGCGGCCTTTAAGCCCTGTACCAAGCTGGCATCGCCAACCCCGTCATTGAGGTCACCCATGATAACAACTCCTTGGTTCGGGCGATGGGCCAGTACAGAGTCTACCCGCAATTTGAGGGCTTGGGCCGCCAACACGCGCAACGGACGAGAAGCTTCCTCGCCACCACGTCGAGAAGGCCAATGATTGACAAATAGATGAAGGGTATCACTCCACTGGGTAGTGCGCACTTTGGCATACAGAATATCGCGCGTTCTCCATTCGGGATCTTCTTCCCGCACGAGCCGGATAAAAGAAGCCGACAACAATTCTACTTGGTCGCGTTGGAGGAGCAGGCCCACATCGATGCCGCGCCTATCGGTACTTTCAAAATGCACAATACGATAGTTGTGCACCTGCATTAAATCTTGTTGCGTCAAGTCTTCCAAAACCCCTCTGTTCTCCACCTCACAAAGGCCGATTATGGCAGGAGGCTGTTCATATCCTACAGCCAATAAGGTCTTGGCCAAATTGCGTTGCTTGTCCCAATATCGAGAAGGGGTCCAGTTTTTATCGCTTTCCGGAGTAAATTCTTCATCAAGCGTTAGGCTATCGTCTTGGGTGTCAAAGAGGTTCTCTACATTGTAAAAGCATGCCCGCAAACCTTCTTCGGGCGCAGGCGCAGGTACAAATCCTTCAAAGGGAAGCTCTTGGGCCCATAGCGGGGCACTAATCAGTAGGAGGAATATTGTTCGCATTGTACTCATTGAGGAATTGGGCAATTAAAGAAAGTGGCAAAACCGGTGCGTCGGGAACAGCGCGCATAGCGGCTTCTGGCATTCTAGGAATTTCGGCATCCGAAGGATCTTGAATAATGGTCAATCCCCCCTTTCTCGCAATCGCTTTTAATCCGGCTGATCCATCGTCATTCGCCCCGGTAAGCACCACGCCTAAAGCCCCTTTGCCCATTACCTGCGCGATAGACTCCATGCTTACATCAATAGAGGGTCTGCTGAAATTCACTAGCTCATCGGAGGATAAGGCAAAATAACCCGCTTTTTCTACGTAGACATGATAGTTAGGCGGAGCAATATAGATGTGATTGGGTGCTATTAGCTGCTTGTCTTCTACTTCAGAAAGTGGCACCTCTGTGAACTTTTGCAGCACCAGATCTAGTCTGCTGCCTACGTTTTTCATGCGATGCAGCACAATTAAAACCGGAAAAGCCAAGAGAGCGCGTAGTTCGCCCAAGAGCTTACTCACAGCAGCAACGCCTCCTGCAGATCCTCCAATGACCACAAGCCTACTGAACTTTTCTAAAGATTCGGGCATCGTGGTGGAGGGTTTCTAAGCGTGAAGCATCGCGACAAAATACAATGCTTTCTTTATGCCCAAGCGCCAAAATCCCGCCTGTTTTGAGCTTGGAAAGCAAAAAAGAAAAGACCTCGTTTTGAAGATCAGGGGCAAAATAAATCATCACATTTCTGCAAATGATGATGTCAAACGGCCCTTTCCCCGGCCAACTCAGACTGGTTAAATTCTGTATGGCAAAACGGGCATCAAGTGGGATAGACGGTAGAAGCCGAGACTCATCTTTGTTGACGTACTCAAAAAACTGGGCCAGGTCTGAGTAAGCTGTAGATTGGTTGAAGGCTTTCTCGTACTCGTTGAGCAATCGGGTTTTGACCAAACGCCTAGTGGCACGCTCCAATACCTTCTCATTGATGTCTGAACCGTAGAACCGAAATTGATCCAAGCGGTCATGGAGGTGAAGGGCGATGGCCAAGCTCAAAATTTCCTCTCCGCTCGAACATCCGGGGTGCCAAATTTGAATGGGTTTTGACCCACGATGGTCTTCAGCGTAGCGAATAACTTCAGGAATGAGCAGTTTAAAAAAGGATGGATCGCGAAACATCTCGGTGACATTCACCGTAAAACGCTCAATAAAATCCATTCGAAGCAGTGGCTGGCTGCAAATCTTCTCCAGCAGGGTGTCATAGCTGAAAAGTCCGTATTCTTTACGAATTCGGTTCAAGCGGCGGGCAGCCGAAGCTACAGAGTAGCCGGTAAAATCAATATTCGTTCGTTCTTTGAGTCCTTGAAGGAAACGGTTAACTTCCTCAATGCTCAATAGCCCTTCTCCCTGCATTGCCTCAAATGTACATATCCCAATGCCTGAATCCATGCCGCGCCTGCTCTTTCTGCTCCTAATGTTGATGGGCTCCACCATCAAGGCCCAATACCAATCTACAGAAGCAACCTTAAGTGCTTTTCCCAACGAGTCTGTTTTGTTGGTGGGAGCCGCAGGGGCACTGGCCGTGGCTTTTGCCTTAGACAATCAAGTACAAGATTGGCGGGGTGAAGCCTACTCTCCTTTCATGGATGATTATGTAGAACCTTGGGGCCGAGAATTCGGATTGGCTGGTTCACTGGCATTTTTTGGTTATGCCCACATTGCCAAAGACCGCAAGGCGGGTGAAGTCTCTGTGGCCCTGGGAAGAGCCTTGGTATTCAGTTATCTCGGATCGAATGGTTTGAAGATGGTCTTTAGAAGAAGTAGGCCCAACGAGATTGATTATCCTGAAAACGCTTGGTTTCAGTATGATGGTCCGCCAGTGGTTACCAACTCTTTTCCCTCCGGACATGCCACCTATGTGAGTTCGATGGCTACCGTGCTCACTTTGAGCTATCCGGATCACGATTGGGTGCCGTGGGTGGCTTGGGGGATGGCTGGTTTGGTTGGATTTGAACGCGTTTATAACGGAAGGCATCACCCTTCAGACGTGATTGCGGGCTATATTTTGGGGTATTACTTGGGGAAGATGGCGGTAAAACCTTGGAAGATCGATGCTTATTTCTTGCCCTCTTCGGCCGGGTTTTCGGTGGCCTTGGATTGACGCCGACGTGTTTTGGAAAAGCGGAAAGCCTGCTTTTGCTGGCCACAACGCACATAAAGCACAAAGCTGCCCTTGGGAAGCGATTCACTCACATCCCATTTTCTAAGGAGTCTTCCGTGCACCGTATCGGTGTCAAGGCCATACATCAAACGGCGACCTAATTGATCAAAAACTTCATAGGCCAATCGGCACGGCGCGGTAACAAAACCCTTCAGCACCAGCTCATCCTCTACTTCGCTCTCCAACAAATACAAGGTATCAGGCGAGAGATTCAACGTATAGAAATG
>CAZDPF010000135.1:0-6625 GCA_964507215.1 uncultured Chryseobacterium sp.
GTAGGCTCAGATGAACTTCTCAACGTATATCCAAATCCAACTTCAGGAGATGTATACGTTCACTCCAATTCTACTGGTTCATTTGAACTAGTTGATATGCAAGGAAAACTTCTCCTATCAGGATCTATTAAAGGAGGAGATGATAAACTGATTTCTCTTGAAAATTTCTCCACTGGGGTTTATTTGCTTCATTTCACAGGAGAACAAACACGAGAAACTATTCGGATCATTAAGAAATAAATCTTGAATAGATTATGGAGCCGCCCTTTAGGGCGGCTTTTTTGTTTTAAAGCTACATTGCTTACTATATGCTACCCAATACCATTCGACAGCTAGCGCACAAATTTGAGTTTGGCATTCCTGTCCAAGCATTCCGTTCAACGGAAGACTATGTGCAATCACTGATGCTACAAAGGAGTACTATCACGCTTCAGGCTTTTTTGAATTCTGCGCCTAAGTACACCTATAACAGCAGCTTACCAGATGGCAAGAATAAAATTATTGCTAGAGCACAAAGCCTTAAACACCTAAGTGAGCAATGGTTGGCATCTTCTATCAAAGGCCAGAACCATTTTCACGAGCACTTGGTCTTTTTCTGGCACAACCTATTTGGAGTGAAGCTCTACAACCCACTCTTCATGGCACAACACATTGATTTGATTCGTTCTTCGTGCTTTGGAAATTATAGAGACATGCTCATTCAAATGACTCAAGATGCAGCAATGTTGCGCTTCTTAAATCTACAATTAAGCACTCCTCAGCAGCCCAACGAGAACTATGCAAGAGAGCTTCTTGAACTCTATTCTCTAGGTGTAGGGGGGTATTCAGAAAAAGAAATTAAAATTATCGCTGCCATACTCACGGGATATAGATCAGACGAGGACGGAAGACCTTACAGGATCAAGCGCTTTGTCAATCAAGAAGAATACTCGCTCTTTGGTAAAACAGGTATTAAAAATCTAGATGGAGTTATTGATGCCATTCTTTCTCAACCCCAATGTGCCTATTTTATCACTGAGCGCTTTTGTACTTTCTTCTTGAAGACAAACTTATCTCAAGAACAATTACAAGAAATAGCCCAGCCGTTTTATAAGAGCAACTACCAATTAAGCGTACTTTACTCCAAGTCCATTGAATTTTGGTTAGAAAAGATCGAGGTACAACAACAGACACTTTACTCTTCCCCCATACAATTTCTAGCCAAAACCATGACCCT
Organism: uncultured Chryseobacterium sp.; assembly: GCA_964507215.1. GTDB lineage: Bacteria > Bacteroidota > Bacteroidia > Flavobacteriales > Schleiferiaceae > RFXV01. The sequence continues at coordinate 1,217 of CAZDPF010000135.1, forward strand.
TTTCCCAGCCCATAACATCAGACAGGGTTCACTAAGTCAAGCTCAGCGCATTTTGGGTCAAGAGCTCCTCTTCCCTCCAAGTGTAGCAGGCTGGCCTATTCATATGGAATGGTTTGACGCCAGTTCCTTTATGAGGAGAATAGATTTTTTGGAATCCGTTCAAAGTGGGAAGTGGCAGGTTGGTGGCCAAAATGAAGAGGAAGAAATAGATAATGAGCTTCCTTCCTTTTCGTCGCTAAATTCCGAGATCCTTTTCAACAATGGGTATGGTCACTCGATCAGAAATTGGAATAGTGATGCCATTAGCGATTTGCAATGGTGGATTGAGGTCTGCTTCCCTAATGACACTGAACGAACTTCCGCTTTAGCCAGGAAGTATACCAAAATCACTGAAGACAACTATTCTAGATTCGTTAAAGATCTTTTATTGCTTCCCGAATTCCACACAAGATGAAAAGAAGAGACTTTAACCACCTGCTCCTTCACGGGAGTTTGGCAAGCTTACTTCCTAGTTCGTTGCTAAGCCAATTCGCCTCTTTGAGCAATCTGAATACCCTACATGCAGGTAAAAGAGTCGTACTCATCCAACTCATGGGCGGTAATGATGGCCTGAATACTCTAGTCCCTATTGAGGATGAAAACTATTTACGGTTGCGAAGGACTACTGCGCTTCAGCCAAAAGATCGCATCCCGATCAATAATAATTACGCGTTGAACAGTGGCCTCCAGCCTTTATTGAAATCATTGGAAGAGGGCGAGATTCTCTTCATTAATCAGATTGGTCATCCCTATGAGTCGCGCTCTCACTTTGAGTCGATGGATATTTGGAATACTGGGCAGTCGCCATCTACATTAAACAAAACAGGTTGGATTGGCGACGTAATGGACCAAATGGGAAAAGTTAATCCTCTAGAGGCGTTGAATTTTAGCGCTACACTTTCATTGAGTATGAAGGGCAAAAATTTTAAAGGACTTGCCATTAAGCACCTTTATGAAATTACCCAATTGTCTCGACTACCATTGATAAGTACTTCCTTCAAGGAAGAAGAAACTTCAGAAATAATTGCCCAACATTTAATGGAAGTCAAACGTCAATCTGATAAACTAAGAAGGGATTTACAACAATGGCCTGAGAATATTGGCTATCCCAAACATCCTTTTTCCTATTCGCTCCAACAAACTGCGAATGCCATCCTAAGTGGATTCCCAACATCTTTTTATCTGACGCAACTTGGTGGGTTCGACACGCATGTTCAACAAAAAAAGAGGCACCATAAGTTGCTCAGTACGGCTGCTGAGAGCTTAAGTCATTTCATCTCCGTATTAAAAGCTGCTGGCGAATGGCAGAATACCACTGTTGTTGTTATCTCTGAGTTTGGCAGACGTGTGCAAGAAAACAGTTCTTCAGGTACTGATCATGGCAAAGGATCTGTAGCCTTGGTTATCTCTCCTTCTCTAATAAAATCTGGACTTTACAATGCCCTACCGAATCTGGGGGACCTTAACGACGGTGATATTCCTGTAAAGATAGATTTCCGGAGGCTGTATTCTAGTTTGTTGCACGAATGGCTCAAAACACCTTCTACAGTTCGTGTTTTTGATGATTTCCCTCCACTCACGCTGTTTAAATAACACCAAATATTTCTTTGATCTTACTCGTTTGGGCAGCTTCCGAGAAAGCCTCTTCAAAACTTCTTCTCGCACTTTGGCCAAGAGATCTATCTCTCTTCTGTAAAATGAATTCCAAAGCAGTTGACAATGCTTGAAGATTTTCCTTTTCAACTAGGACGCCGTTCTTGCCACTTTCTATAAACTCTGGAATACTTGCGTGACAGGTAGATACCACCATACACGCCGCGTTCATGGCTTCTAGGATAGAAAGGGGCTGAGCTTCTAGCGGATAAAATGTTGGCAAGCAAAAAACATCGGCTTTCAAATATTCATCCTTCACTTTCTTTCTATCATAGATTGGTCCCAACAGACTAATCTTATCCTTAATCACACTACTACCCACTCTATGCTCCACTACTTTCGATTCTGCTTGCGATGGATAGGCTCCAACCAATACCAGTTCAAAATGACGGATTGATTTTTCAGTATAAAGCTTCTCCAAAGCTTGGATCAATAAATCATAGCCCTTGGATAAGATGAAATTCGAAAGGTAAAGAATCCGAAACGTTTCAAGCGGCTTGGCCAGCTTTCTTTCTATCTCCAGCTGACTACATGTCAGATCCTTATCTATTGTATTTCGAAGAACACTTATCCGATCAAGCTCAAAATGACCTTCAAATTTTTCCTTAAGCCCATCACTTAGGGCAATAATCTGATCCACTCTAGAGAGCATTTTCGCGCCACCTCCAAGTAAGCGGAAGCTAGACATATTGTCTAACCAATTGCCTGTGTGGACATGCATGATCACCTGGGTAGACGTTCTCTTACCAATCCATGAAGTTCTAATGATGTCGAGAAGATTGCCGAAGAAGCTCGGCGAGCCCACGAAGTAGAGCACCTTTTCTTCCTTTGATTGCAGTACAGACCGCAATTTTCCATTCAATTGAATGGATATTAGCAACTGTCTGAAATTGTATACAAAAGCCTTCAAATTCCTCCCGCTTGGCCTCAACTTACCTTGGGAGTAATTAATAATTTCTACGTTGAAATGGCTTGATAATATTTCGAGGATTCCTTTATTCGCAATGGTCATCCCAGTAAGAGGAGGAGGAAGCTTGCCGTAAAAGACCAGTTTTCTCAGTACCATACCATTCTCTTATGATCGCAATCCTCCAAAGAAGCCTTTCTTCTTCTTGTCTTCCTCTTCAAAATAGCCGTAACCATAACCATATCCGTAACCATAGCCATAGCCATAGCCATAGCCGTAACCATAGCCATAACCATAACCTGACCTCCTACGCACATCATTAATGATCAAGGCCAGACGCCTAATAGTTCCTGTTTCGTAGCGATCCACAATCTCATCAAGTAGATAGCTATCAGTATAATCTTGTCTAACCACATACAAACTTAGATCTACTAATTTCATCATCTCTAGAGCATCAGAAACTAGTACTATAGGAGGAGTATCTAGAATAATATACTCATATCTACGCCTTAAATCGCTGATTAACTCTGAAAACTTGTGACTGATAATTAACTCCGAAGGATTTGGCGGTATAGGTCCAGCAGATATGATATCTAAACTGTCAAACTCCGTTGATTGAATAATACTCCCTAAATCAGTTTGCCCAGATAAGTAGGATGACAAACCAATCTCATTTGACAATCCAAAATCATTATAAATCTTAGGTTTCCGAAGATCTACACCTATTAATAAAGTCCGCTTGGAAGAACTTGCCAAAACCAAACTCACATTTATGGAGCAAAATGTTTTACCCTCACCCCCAATACTCGATGTAATCAGAATTACTTTTCCCAAACCATTGTCAACCTCTTCAGCTACGTGCTCGAACAGATAGGTAAAATTAGATCTCAAGGCCCTGAATGACTCTGTGATACTGGACTTCGGATATGATGCTACCACTAAATTCGTGCTTCTATCATTGTGGCCAACGGCACCAGAAATAGGTATATTGGTTATACGCTCCAGTTCTTCTTTCGAACGAATCTTTGTATTCAATAAATCACGGGTTAGGATGTAAGTCACGGGAAGACCTAAACCCAAAAACAAACCAATTCCATAAATCAATTTTCTATTTGGACTTACAGGAGTCTCTTCTGTTTTCGGAGAATCAATCACTCTGTCAAGTGCAACATTAGACGCTCTTGTAATGCCAGCTTCCGCTCTCTTCTCTAACAAAAAAACATATAAGCCTTCATTTAACTTATACTTTCGTTCGATCTTCATGAGATTTCTTTCGGTACTTGGGAAATGACTCATATCTTCTTCAACTAAACCTATTCGCCTATCCAAATCAGCAATCCTAAGAACCGCTTGGTTGAGCGCAGATTCAATATTCTCTTCCAAGACACCAGTCAGTGCATTGAGCTCTGAAATGAGTTTAATCGATTCTGGATTGAGTTCAGTCAATGATACTTTCAAAACATCTCGCTGCGCCCGAAGCTCATTTAATCGTATAACAAGTGAAGTAATGCTTGGGTCATCTATACCGACTATTGAAGGCGTATGCAAAGTAGATCCCTCTTGATCCTCTATTCCCTTTAGTAGATAAGAATAGTAATCTTTCTTGGTCTCCTCCTTAAACTTCTGAGATTCCAACTCATATAATCGGGCAAATATCTCCTTAGATTCTTCGGTAATATCAATAATTCTGTTGCCAGAGCGAAAAGACTCCAAATTTGATTCCACAATGTATAAGCTATCTTCAATCCTGCTCAATTGATTGTCTATAAAATCAATAGTAGTCTCACTAATAGAATTCTGTTTTCTTAGTCCATACTGAATATATTCCTCGCAGAAGTACGAGAGAAGCTGCTCCTGCTTGAGGGGCAATCTTCCAAGTAGCGTTATTTGAACGCCTGTAGCACCATCTGAAACTTGATCGATTCTGACACTCTGCTTAAAAGATTCTATTAGCGTAGATAAACTATTGAATTTAAATCTAAATTCCGCATTCTCACTTTCTACCCCTTGATCAAGCAATAAGACCTTAAAAGAAAAGGACGAAGACTCAATTATTTCTCCGAAATTAAATACAGCGTTCTCTATCGGATTAAAAACCTCATCAAACTCGTTCAAACTTATCTCTGAATCGTCGCTATAACGTGTAAATTTAATAGGCTTTCCTGTCGACTTCAACCTAAACGTATTCGCATCTATGACTTCTATTTCAAAATTCACCCCGACGGGCTGGTAGTGATTTCTATCAAAAACTACTTCAAAGGGAATATTTTTTATAATTTCATTTGTCTTGATTCGACCCAATTGATAGTATGATATTTCATAATCACTTCTCTTAATAGTATTCTCCATTAACATTCTCGAGCGAAGAATCAATAATTGATTCTCAAAAGTTGAACTCGGAGCATTATATCCAATGGCACTCATCAAATCATCTAAACCACCATTGCTTGTTGACGAACCTTCATCAATCAACATCAAAGCTTTGGTTTTATAGACAGGATCACTATAGCGATCAACTAGAAACGCTATAATCATCGCCACAAATATGCTTACAAGGAATAACGGCCAAATTGAAACAAATCTCATGATAGCCTGAATCACCTCTTTTTGTGAATCTTTTTTATTCACTAAAGAACGACTATTCACAGCTCCTCTGTTATCTTCATTCATCTGGAGGTCATTTGTCCATGAAAATCGTTGTAAGCTCGCGTCTTTTTAGAAATGGTCGATTCAAAGACCTCGACTCACCCTTTCGTTCGGGTGGCAAATATACTCGAATCAAGAGGCTAGACAGAAAATGTCATTATTGC
>CAZDPF010000136.1:0-6596 GCA_964507215.1 uncultured Chryseobacterium sp.
TACGATGTTTTCATCACCGACCTCAACAGCGCTGAACCGCTGGGCAATGTGCAGGTAGAGGCCTTTAATTTTCAGCAACAGTCGCTGGGCAGCGGAAGTACCAATAGCCAGGGAATGGCACGTATTCGCAGCCGTGAAAGGCCTTATTTACTCTTGGCTCAACGGGGCAAGGAGCGCGCCTATCTGCGGGTTGATCCGGCATCGGCCCTTTCTCTCAGCCTTTTCGAAACGGGTGGAACCGAGGTCAAAAAAGGCCTGAAAGGTTTTGTGTATGGCGAAAGAGGCGTTTGGCGACCCGGCGATAGCTTGCACATTGGCTTCTTGCTAGACGACCCCAAAGCAGTGCTTCCTCCTGCCCACCCCGTAATTTTAGAGGTGAGCGACCCAAGGGGAAAGCTCCATTTTCAACAAAGTCAAACGATAGGGGAAAACAAACACTGCGTTTTTCATGTGCCTACACGGGCAGATGCCCCCACCGGATTATGGCGAGCCAAAGTCACCGTTGGCACATCTGTATTCTACAAATCGTTGCGCATCGAAAGCATCAAGCCCAACCGATTGCGCGTGACCCATGCGCTTCCTGAAGTCATTCGATCGGGCCAATTAACCCAGCACCAAATGCAAGTGCACTGGCTGTATGGAAGTGTAGGTAGCCAACTCAAGCTGCGCATAGAAGCCGAACTCCAACGCCTCAACACCCGCTTCGATGGGTATGAAGATTATCGCTTTGACGATATTTCTAAAGCCTTTTATGCGCCTGAACCCATCATCACGGAACTCACCACCAACGCCAACGGCAAAGCGTCTTACCCCTTGACGTTGCCAGAAATTGACAATGCTCCGGGCATGCTGCAACTGCGCTTGTCTACCAAGGTGTTTGAAAACGGCGGCGACTTTACCCAAGACTATTTCAATCAGCGCTATTCGCCTTATGAAAGCTATGCTGGAATGCGCTTTACCGGAGGAAATCATTGGGGAGAAGCCATCAACACCGCCAAAGAACAAAGCATGATGTTGGCCGCGGTAGACGCAGAGGGTCGTCCGCTTTCAAAAAAACTCAAAGTGAGCATCTATAAACTGCGTTGGAACTGGTGGTGGGAAGGCGAAGGAAGCGCAGACCAATACCTCAATGCGCGAAGCAGCGAGCTGCTTTGGGAGGGAGATGCCACCGTGAACAAAGGAAAGAGCGCGTTTTCATTTCAATTGTCGCAACCCTGTTGGGGCCGATTGCTGATTCAGGTGACCGACCAAGAAAGCGGACATAGCACTTCGCAATTGGTGTTTGCTGAATATCCAGGCTGGGCCGAAGAAGCAGGTGAAACGCCGGAAGCGGCTGCCATCCTCAAACTGGAAAGCCAAAAGCCTACTTATGAACTGGGCGAAGAAGTTGTGATTCGTTGGCCTTCTGGCGGAAGTGGAAGGGTGTTGATGACCATTGAAAAAGGCGATCGTTTGTTGAAGCAAGTTTGGTTAGAAGCAGGAGACCATCCCGCTGAATTTCGCTTCACCGCTACCGAAGAGATGAGTCCGAACGTTTATGTTTCTGCTCATCTGCTTCAGCCCCACGGTCAACAAGCCAATTCATTGCCCATTAGGATGTACGGGGTAATTCCTGTTGCCATCAACAATCCAGAAACCCAACTCCATCCGCAGATCGAAGCCCCTCTTGAAACCCGTCCGGAAAGCACTTTCTCCGTGAAAGTGTCTGAGCAATCTGGCAAAGCCATGTCGTATACTTTGGCAGTAGTTGACGAAGGCCTGCTGTCCCTCACACGCTTTGAAACTCCCGATCCGTGGTTGGCCTTTCACCAAAAAGAAGCGCTGGGCGTGCGCAGCTGGGACCTCTACCGCTTTGTGATGAATGCGCGCACAGCAGGATTGCATCCTTTGCTGGCCACCGGAGGCGACCAAGCCTTGGATTTTAAAGAGATGCAAGAAGTGAATCGCTTTAAACCCGTAGTGCGGTATTACGGTCCGTTCTACTTAAAAGCCGGAAAGAAAGCTACCCATAGCATTCCATTGCCCAACTACCTCGGCGCTGTAAGAGTGATGGTAGTGGCTGGCAGCAAGGGCGCTTTTGGTCATGCTGAGCGCGAGGTGCAAGTCAAGCAGCCCTTGATGCTGTTGAGCACATTGCCTCGTGTACTGGGTCCATCAGAGGAAATTCTGATTCCGGTGCAAGTGATATCGATGAAAGACGGTGCACAAAAAGTGAAAGTGCGATTGAAGAACCTCGCTTTGTTGGAACCCCTGGGGCCTGTGGAGCAAGAAATTTCCTTCAGCCAACAAGGCGAAAAGACGGTGTATTTCCGCTGTAAAGTGGCCCAAAAACTGGGCGCTGCCCACCTTCGTATAGAGGCCGATGGAGGCGGCTTTCAAGCCTTTGAAGAAACATCGGTACAAGTTCGACCTGCCAATCCACGCCTTACTTCGGTGGAATACGCCCTATTGGAAGCAGGCCAAAGCTGGACCAAACAGTTAGAAGCTACCGGCATTAGAGGAACCGCACAAGCCCAACTCTCCGTATCGCCCTATCCCGATCTCGGCATCCAAAAGCAGTTAGATTATCTCATGCAGTATCCACACGGCTGTATCGAACAGACTACCTCGGCCGTCTTTCCCCAACTATTCTTGCATCGCTTTGTGCAATTAGACGCCGCCCAGCGCACCAATATCCAAGACCATGTGCGGGCAGGACTGCAAAGGCTGCAAAGCTTTCAAACCGCTTATGGGGGATTCAGCTATTGGCCCGGACAAACCCAAATCTCCACCTGGGGTACCAACTATGCGGGCCATTTTATGCTGGAAGCCCAATTGCAAGGCTATGATCTACCACCGGGCTTGCGCGAGCAATGGCTGCGCTTCCAAAAGGAGGAAGCCGCCAAATGGACCCGCAAAACGGGCAGTGTGGGCTACGACCAAACCGACCTGATTCAAGCCTACCGATTGTACACCCTGGCCTTGGCACAAGCGGCTGACCTGGGCGCCATGAACCGCTTGCGCAACGATGCCGCTTTGAGCAACAAAGCCGCTTGGCGACTGGCCGCTGCCTATGCGCTATTGGGACAAACCGATGTAGCCAAGTCGCTGGTACAGAAGAATCCATCCAGAGAAGCTTACCGCGAAATGGGGAATACCTACGGCTCTGATCTGCGCGACCTCGCCATGGCCATAGAAACCCTGTGCACCCTGAAAGAATACAAAAAGGCCGCCCCCTGGATGCAAGAACTCGCCCGCGAACTCAATAGCGGTTGGCACAGCACCCAAACCAGAGCCTATGCCCTCTTGGCGTTTTCTAAACTGCTGGGCGATGCTTCCCAGCAGAAAGAGTATGCCTTCAGCTACCAAATAGATCAGAAGCTCGAGAAAGTGAATACCCAATCTGCCGCCTATTTGCTGACACTGCCGGAAAGCGCGCTCAACGGTAAAAAGCTTGTGGTGACCAACAGCGGACCCATGCCGCTCTTTATTCAATGGGTGCAATCGGGAATTCCGCTAGAATCCAATTTGGAAAACCAGCAGGAGGATCTACGCATGACGGTGCAGTACACTGACTTGCAGGGCAAAACCATTGACGTACAACAACTGAAGCAAGGCACTGATTTCAAAGCAGTGGTGCAGATTACCCACCCAGGTATTCGAAGCGCCTATGACGAAATGGCCTTGGAGCAAATCTTCCCCTCGGGATGGCAAATAGTGAATAAGCGGGTGAACAACGATGAACAACTGCCCGCAGGGGTAGACTATCAAGACCTGCGCGATGATCGGGTGTATTCGTACTTCGACCTCCCCATGGGGAAATCCATCACCATTGAGGTATTGCTCAACGCCACTTTTGTAGGCAAGTACTACCTGCCGGCCATTCAATGTGCCGCCATGTATGACAATAGCGTACAGGCTGTGCAAAAAGGCGGTTGGATTGAAGTGCAGCCTCAGCAGCCTTAATCAGTAGCGCTGGGGATGAAAAAATTGGGGCGATGGATTAGACGATACAAATTCGTCTTATTGGCGGTGATGGCCATTTTGACCATTGCCTTTTATCGGCTACTCCCCGAGCCCTTGTTTTCATCGCCTTATGCCTACGCCCTTTTCGATCGGGAAGGCCGATTGTTGAGTGCACGCCTGGCCGCCGATGAACAATGGCGCTTCCCCCCACCTGATAGTTTACCAGCGCCCTTGGTGCAATGCATCCTCCGCTTTGAAGACCAACGCTTTTTCAAGCATCCGGGCGTAGACCTCTTGGCTGTTGGACGGGCGTTGCATCAGAATTGGCAAGCCCAGCGCATTGTAAGTGGCGCTAGTACCTTGAGCATGCAAGTTATTCGCCTCTCCAGAGCCCGCGTGGGCCAAAGTTTTTTAGACAAAGGCTGGGAGATGCTGTTGGCGCTACGATTGGAAATGCGGTACAGCAAAGAAGAAATTCTGCGTTTGTATGCCGGCCACGCACCCTATGGGGGAAATGTGGTGGGCGTAGAAGCAGCCGCTTGGCGCTATTTCCAAAGACCGCTGCACCAACTCAGTTGGAGCGAATACGCCCTATTGGCTGTTTTGCCCAATGCACCCGGATTGATGCATCCGGGGAAGTCGAGAACACAGTTGCGCCAAAAGCGAGACCGACTGTTGGAAAAGCTTGTGCACGATCAGCTCATAGACTCTGCCACCTACGCTCTTTCTCTGCTCGAACCCGTTCCCGAGATCGTCTATGAACTGCCCCGTTTGGCCGATCATGCTTTGGCCTATTTGATTCAAAACAACGAAGCGCATCGCTTTCACAGCAGCCTTTCAGAACCCCTCCAGCAAAGTGTTCAACAGCAGATAGATCGATTTCTCCTTCCCCTGCAGGCGGCTGGAATTCAAAATGCCGCTGCCCTGGTGGTGGATTTGCCCACCAACGAAGTGCGGGCATATGTGGGCAATAGTCGTTTGCCTAGAACGCCTTCCCCTTTTGTAGACATGGTGCAAGCCGGAAGAAGTTCTGGCAGCATTCTGAAACCTTTCCTCTATGCCAAGGCCTTTGAGAACGGCATACTCCACCCCCAAATGCTCATGCGCGACCTTCCCGTGCGTATCGACGGTTTCTCGCCACAGAATTTTGACGGAGAATATTATGGCTTGGTTCGGGCAGATGCGGCCTTGGCCCAATCGCTCAACGTGCCCGCCGTTCTACTTTTGCAAGCGTATGGACTTGGCCGTTTTCACCGCGATTTGCAGCAATGGAAAATGCGATTTATCCAAAAGCCCGCCGAGCACTACGGACTCAGTCTGATTCTTGGTGGTGGAGAGGTCTGCCTGTGGGACCTCGCCCAAGCGTATGCACAAGAAACCCGCGCATTGCTGGATGTTGCGCCCACCTCCATGCACCTGCTTACCAGTGAACTACCGCTCACAACTTCGCCTCCCCTGCTCCACAAAGGTGCTTGGTGGATGGTAAGTGAGGCCCTCACCCAAGGCGATAGGCCGGAGCTACACAGTCATTGGAAATCCTTTGCGAACAGTAGGCGTATCGCTTGGAAGACAGGTACCAGTCAGGGCTTTCGCGATGCTTGGGCCGTGGGCTATGATGGCAGGCATCTGATTGCGGTTTGGGTGGGTAACGCCTATGGCGAAGGCCGAACCGGATTGACCGGAACCATGGTGGCTGCGCCACTGATGTTTGGCTTGTTTGAGCAGTTGCCGAGAGGTCAGACCTGGTCTAAACCAGATGGAGACCTTCATGAAGAGATGCTTTGCCAAGTGTCTGGAAAGCGCGCCGGGCCTTATTGTCCGGCCAGGCCCACGGAGGTGTTGTGGGGAGTGCAGTTAGAAGAAAGCTGTGGGCAACATCAGCCCATATTGTTAGATGCAGCAGGAAATCGCGTATTGCGCGATTGCGGCACGCCTCCCTTCACAGATAGCAGCTATTTTGCCATATCTCCGCTGGAAGCCTACTATTTGAAGCGGCCATTGGACGGCATGTGGCCCTCTCCCGCATGGAGTGAAGGCTGCGTGAATCATGAGGAAGACCAGATGGCCTTTGTGTATCCCGACAAGCGCACGGATTTACTGATTCCCATTAATCTACTTGGCGAACGCGAGCAAGTATTGTTGAAAGCAGCGCATAACAGAAGCCAAGCCGTGGTATACTGGCATCTAGACGATGAATACCTTGGCGCAACTCAGGCACCGCATGAATGGCGGGTACATCTGAGCAGCGGAGAACATCGCTTGGTGATTGTTGATGATCGCGGTGCCTCAAAGTCCATGGTTTTTAAAGCCGTAGTGGACGAATGATGGAGGTGGTCATGCTAGAGCGGTGCGAGAAAAGAGGCCAGATGCCAGAAGCCAGACGAGGTGGCAATGCCCTCACTCCAACCTTCTCCTTGTTTCCTAGTGAGGGAGCGCTCTTGTCTCACTCCCCCTCTCCTGGAGAATCAGGAGAGGGGGCCGGGGGGTGAGGTGGATGGGAGGCCAGACCCAGTAGTGGCGAAAGATCTTTCGCCCTTACAGGTTGAGCAAAGTGGTCACCCATGGCAGGTATTCCTCAGTGATCTTTTGTCTGTTCCCAATGATCTCCATTTGTTGAGGTCATTTGCATGAGCCCATGGTTTCAACCTTGG
>CAZDPF010000137.1:0-6564 GCA_964507215.1 uncultured Chryseobacterium sp.
ATTTGGGCTACTACTGACGCCCACCATCAAGTGCTTACACTTTTTCTTTATTCCATTCCCAAAGTACAGGTCATTGAACGAGCAGCTGCGCTTTGGCAGTGGCATCAAGCGGCGCTGCCTAGCCCTCCCCTCGCCGTAGAATGTGTGATGGCCTGGGAAGGCAGCTTTCCCTTGCCCAAGGCATTATTGGCAGAACAAGATCTCCCCGAGCTCTATGGCCATATGGTAGGTGATCCGAAAGGAATTCACTTTGCCCGTTTTGAAGTGAACAATCAAGTGGAAATGGCGCAGGCTTTTCCCGATTTAGTTTGGCAGGCATGTAAGGTTTACCAAGCTGAAGCCAAGCTGCAACATCTGTCGTTGTCTTTTGGCAAATCCATTTGGGAAAGCTCGCGATCGAGCCTTCAACTGGGAGCCTACTTCTTTCCCGGAGGAATGGATGTTTGGCTTTTTCAAGATCAACAGTTGTTGTTGGCCAATCGCTTTGCCTGCGAAAATGTGGCCGACTTTGCCTATCACCTGCTGAATGCCGCCCAGCAAATGGGATGGTCTAGCCGTGGTGATGGCTTATTTGTCACTGGGTATGAAGAGCGCTATGACGCCATCGTGGCCCTGCTTCGCACCTATGTAAAGAATATAAAGGCCGATGAAATGACTACCGATGCAGTGGCGCAACGAATGCGATTATTCAGCCTATGAGTAGAATCATCAGTGGCCAATGGAAAGGGCGCAAAATCATTGCTCCTAACAAATTAGAAGCGCGTCCTACTACAGACAGGGCCAAAGAGGCTTTGTTCAACATCCTTCGCAGCCACATTGATTGGGAAGAAACCGAGGCGCTGGATCTCTTTGGCGGCATCGGCAGCATCGCCCTTGAGATGGCCTCCCGCTATTGTAAGCAGGTGGTTTGCGTTGAAAAAGATGCTCGAGCTGTGGCGTTTATTCAAACGTATGCCGCACAACTGCAGGCCGTTAACATTCAAGTCATTCGATCAGAAGTCTTGCAATTCTTGCGCAGCAGCTTTCTTCGCTTCGATTTCATTTTTGCTGATCCACCGTATGATTTCGCCAACTACGCCGAAATGATTGCGGAGATCGAACATAGAAAAATGCTGAAGCCCAACGGCATGTTGGTGATTGAACATGGACAAGAAGCCGATTTACAGCACTTCGCCGGTTTTGAGGTGATGCGGGTCTATGGCAGGGTGCATTTCAGCTTTTTTCGCTTTGAAGAAAATCCATAAAAGCTTTCAAAGCACGCGCCCGATGGCTGAGCGCATTCTTTTCTTCTAAGGTCATTTCGGCAAAACTGCGCAACTGTCCGTCTGGTAAAAAAACCGGGTCGTAGCCAAAACCTGAATCGCCTCTTTTTTCGCGGAGAATAACGCCATTCACCTGACCTTCAAACAAGTGTTCATTGCCTTGTTCATCGATGTAGGCAATCACTGTTCTGAAATGGGCATGCCGATTTCGCCTGTTATCCAATTCTGACAGAAGCTTTTGCATATTGTCATCTGCATTCTTCTGCTCACCCGCGTAGCGCGCACTGTACACGCCAGGGGCTCCTTGCAAAGCCTCTACCTCCAAACCCGTGTCATCAGCAAAAACAGCCGTTCCAAATCGATCCCAAAGAAATTTGGCCTTCTGAAGAGCATTCTCTTCCAAGGTCTTACCAGTTTCTGGAATGTCTTCGTCCCAGCCAAGATCAGCCGGCGAAACCAACTCCAAGTCTACGGGCAGCAGAGCTTTAATTTCAAGGTGTTTGTTGTGATTTCCAGAGGCGAAAAGCAATTGGCGAGGCATGTAGCGGAGGGTTAATCGTTGTGGTAAGGGTGGTTGCTCAAAATGGTAAAAGCACGGTACAACTGTTCTGCAAAAAGCAATCGCACCACTTGGTGATTGAAGGTCATATCAGACAATCGCAATTGGGCTTGGGCACGTTGGTATACTGATTCATGAAACCCATAGGCCCCACCTACCAGAAAGACCATGCGCTTGTGGCCGGCGTTCATCCATTTCTGCAATTGAACTGCAAAAGCCCTACTGTTAAAGGATTGTCCTTTCTCATCCAAAAGCACCAAGAAATCGCTGGATTGCACTTCCTTCAATTGCCCTTCGGCTTCTGCCCGAAGCAATTGTTCAGCGCTGGGTTTTTTCATTTTTTGATCGGCGAGCTCGATGCGCTTAAAACGAACATAATGCTGTAATCGACCTTCAAAAGTGGCCATCAGATCCAACAAAGGTTTATCAACAGTTTTACCGGTCAAGAGCAAGACCAACTCCATGTGTACACTGTAACTTCGCCGAAAGATAGTTCAGTTGCCATGGTTCCCAATTTTTCAGCCCTTAACGAGCATTTTCAATGGGCCTTGCGCGAAGATGTAGGCGAAGGCGACCACAGCGCCAGGGCTTGCATTCCGGCCGAAGCCAGCGGTAAAGCGCATTTGTTGATCAAGCAAGAAGGCATTGTAGCTGGTATTGCTTTGGCTCAACATCTTTTTTCTCTTTTTGAACCTCAAGCTGAGTTTGAGCCCTTGTTACATGATGGCGACCGAGTTTCTTTAGGAGACATAGCGTTTGTGGTGAAGGGTCCTTCTCGTTCACTGCTCACCATTGAGCGATTGGTGCTCAACTATATGCAGCGCTTGAGCGGCATTGCTACCCTTTCTGGCAAGTACGCTGCGGCCGTGGCAGGTACCAAAGCCAAAGTGCTAGACACGCGGAAGACCACGCCAGGACTGCGAATTTTAGAAAAATGGGCGGTACAATTGGGCGGCTGTTACAACCACCGCATGGGCTTATATGATATGGTGATGCTGAAAGACAACCACATCGACTTCTGCGGAGGCATAGCGCAAGCCATACAAACCACACATGAATACCTAAAAAACAATGGCTTAAACCTCAATATTGAGATAGAAGTACGCAACGAAGAAGAGCTTGATCAAGTACTAAGAACTGGAGGTGTGCAGCGCATCATGCTCGACAATTTTAGTCCGGAACGCACCCTTCAAGCGGTGAGCAAAATTGGCGGACAATATGAAATAGAGTCTTCTGGAGGCATTACCTTGGAGACCATTGGGCGCTATGCTGAATGTGGTGTAGATTACATCAGTGTGGGGGCACTTACCCACCAAATTGGTAGTTTGGACATGAGTTTAAAAGCATTTTGATTAAGGCCTTAAGCACATATTCATTGCGTTTCACCCGCTGGATTATTCGGCGGTTAGATGCCATTGCCATCCCTTTCCTAGACAGCATGAGTCTTTGGCAGGTGATCCGCTTTTTTTACGAGGCCATTATAGAAGGCAGTGTGAGCAGCAGAGCCAGCAGTATTGCCTACAGTTTCTTCTTGGCCATTTTTCCAGGCATCCTATTTTTTTTCACCCTCATCCCTTACATCCCCATCCCCAATCTACAGGGCGAAGTCTTCCGCTTGCTGCAAGATGTTCTTCCCCCCACCTCTTATGATGCCACCTACAGCACCATTGCCGATGTACTGAGCAATAAAAACTCGGGCTTATTGAGCTTTGGTTTTGTGGCCGCCCTCTTGTTTGCCACCAATGGCACCAGTTCCTTACTGGCCAATTTCGGACAAACCGTACACCGCATTGAGTCGCCTAATTTCTGGAAGGTCTACCTCTACTCTCTGATTCTCACGGTGATCTTCAGCCTGGTTTTTATAGTAGGAGTAGCCGCCATCATCCTCACCCATAACGTGACTGACTTTATGGTGGAGAAGAATTGGATTAAAGAAGCAACAGGAGAGTTGTTACAGAATTTTCGCTGGCTGGTACTGCTCTCAGTCTTACTCTTAAGTATCTGTTCGCTGTATTATTTGAGTCCGATTAGACAAAGACAGTGGAGTTTTTTTTCCATAGGGGCCATTTTAGCCACCACTTTAATTGTTTTATCTTCTTGGTTGTTTGGCTATTACGTTGATAATTTTTCGCAGTACAACAAGCTCTATGGCAGTATTGGTACCCTCATGGTGATTATGTTGTGGATTTACATCAACGCATTCGTGCTTATTATTGGCTTTGAATTGAACATGAGCATCGCAGCGGCTAGAAGAGCACACGGAATAGAATTTCCTGATCCTTCGCGAACGTTACGAGGCCGTTTGGGCTTATTACCAAAAAGCAAATCATGAAAAACCTCTTATTGCTTGCCCTGCTCGTTTTGGGTGGATGGGCATACGGACAGAAAGCCGACGATATTGTGGGCATTTGGTGGAACGAAGAAAAAGATGGCCGAGTAGAAGTCTTCAAAAAGGGGGATAAGTACTATGGCAAGATTGAGTTTATCAAGAAGAACGAAAATCCCGATGGCAGCAGTCCGAAGAAAGACTTGAACAATCCGGATGAAAAGCTTCGCGATCGCGTATTAATGGGAACTGTGATTTTGAAAGACCTTGAGTGGGACGGAAAAGAATGGGAAGATGGCGAAATCTATGATTCTAAAAGTGGAAATACCTATAGCTGCTTTGCGCGCTTGCAGAAAGATGGCACCCTCTATTTCAAAGGGTACATTGGATTTTCGTTGATTGGTAGAAGTACCATTTGGACCCGATACCGCTAAACAGCGCACTTTGAAGGTTGCCTTTATACAAAATCGCGTACAACGCGGAGGGCGCTTTCAAGTGAGCTCTGAGATGACCCGTGTACTCAATGAGCGGGGTATCATTCCTGACTTCCTGTGCTATCGCAACCGGATAGACTTGGCCGAAGTGCAAAGAGTATATGGTGCGCATTTGCAACTGAACTTCGTCAACCTACATGAGCCTACGCTCCCTTTTGAGTGGAATATCCGTTGGTTCAATACAGCGATCAGCAAGCAACTTAGCCAATATGATTTGGTCATCAACTCCAATAACACCTCCTTTGGATTGAAAACCAAAACACAAGTATTGAGCTATGTACATTTTCCGCGCAAATTCAGAATGCGCTCTCCATTGCGGTCAATTCACTTTCCAGAAGGGCCTATGAAATCATGGACGGATTGGGGCAATGATCCGTTCAAGTTCTTGCATTGGGCATACCGCTGGGATCGTTCTATTGCGGAAAATGACTATCAGGTTTCCAATAGCCATTACACCGCCGGTTGTTTGCAAGAGGCTTATGGTAAGTCTTTTCCTGATGTGCTTTATCCACCCGTGAACGAGGCCGATTTTCCGCAGGAATTTGGAGAAGGGCGAGATCCGTTTTCGGTGATCAGCTTGGGCAGGTTTTCCGCAGATAAACGGCAGTTAGAACAGATTCAAATTGCCGCTTTATTGCCCGAATGGCGTTTCACCATCATGGGTTTTGTGAATGAGCCCAGGTATTTTGCCCAGTGCGAAGATTTGGTAAAGCGATTGGGTTTGAAAAATGTAGCGTTAATAAAAGATGCTTCCACCCAAGAGCGGCAGCAGGCCTTGCAAAGTGCTTCATTTTTCTTGCACAATTTGCGAAACGAACCCTTTGGTATCACTACTGTACAAGGCATAGCCTCAGGTTGTTTGCCCATTGTGCACAACAGCGGGGGTCAGAAAGAAATTGTTCCCTTTGAA
Source organism: uncultured Chryseobacterium sp. (assembly GCA_964507215.1). Lineage (GTDB taxonomy): Bacteria > Bacteroidota > Bacteroidia > Flavobacteriales > Schleiferiaceae > RFXV01. The sequence continues at coordinate 5,552 of CAZDPF010000137.1, forward strand.
GATCAACGCTTTGAAAATGTGGAAGAAGCCGCTCAAAAATTACAAATATGGGCACATCATTCTCAGGAAAAGCGCGCAGGTAGAATGAAAGAACTTCAAAACAGCTTGCCTCAATATACCTCGCAACAGTTTCGAGAGAAATTTTCTGCTTTGTTGGATCAACTGCTTCACCCATGAAATGGCAAGAAATACTGGCCTTATGGTGGCAACAACAGCAACGCTTTTTGCCGGAATTGCGGGCGCAAGCCAAGCGATATGGACATATTGAGGATGCCTCTTCCCTTCCCCAGCGCGTTCTTGAACAGAGTGCCCCGATTTTTGTGCTTTCCACTGGCCGAGCGGGAACCCAATATCTCACCAATCTTTTCAATGAATTGCCGGGATTTCATGCCGAGCATGAACCTCAGCCGGAGCTCTTGTACACCAGTCGGTGGGCGTATGAACACCGAAGCCAATCAAATCTTCTGGAGGCTGCATTTTTGGCTGCACGCTATGAACTTTTGCGCAATGCCTACCTGGCGAATCAGCGCTATGTAGAGACCAATAACCGATTGAGCTTTTTGGCTGCAGGCATTGCCCAGTGTTTACCCAATGCCAAGTTTATTCATCTTGTGAGACATCCGGAAGCCTTTGTGCGCAGTGGTTTGCAACGAAGATGGTATTCCAATGATCACCTTACCGATGAAGGCAGATTGCAAGTACCACACGCGCTGCAAGATGCCCAAGCCGAAGAAAAAATTGCCTGGCTTTGGAATGAAACCAACACCCAAATTGCAGCATTTGGAGATTCCATTGGTTCAAAGCGTTTTCTAGAGCTTCAGTCGGAGCAATTGTTCAAAGAAATAGAAGTGAACAAGGTGCTTTTTACATTTTTAGAGAGTGCATATCCGGGAGAAGCTTTTATTCGCCAGCAGCAGGCGCAGCCCAAGAATAAGAGTAGAAAAAATCCGGAAAAGCTGGTGTTGAGTGGCCGTTGGAAGGCCCATGTGCCTTTTGCAGAGAGCCGGGGGTAT
>CAZDPF010000138.1:0-6363 GCA_964507215.1 uncultured Chryseobacterium sp.
GCGAGCACAGGTAGAGAGGCTATTCGGACCATCCATTTATTGGCCCTACGGCACTCCCAACAAGGCCGTTATTGCGGAGAAAGTGTTCGCCAATCGGGACTTATTGAAGGCTTTAAATAACATCATCCATCCTGCTGTAGCTGAGGATTTTAAACTTTGGATAGCACGCAATGCCCATGCACCTTATACCGTGAAAGAAGCGGCCATTTTGATGGAGTCAGGCGCCTACAAGGAAATGGATGAAATAATCTGTGTGGAGGCTCCTTTGGCAATTCGTTTGGAAAGGGTTATTCAGCGAGATAGCGCCTCGAAAGAGCAGGTTCAAAGCCGTATGCAACAACAAATGACAGATGCAGAAAGAGCAAAATTTTGTCATCATCGCATCCTCAATGATGGCTTCACACCTTTGCTCCCGCAGGTTTTGGCGTTGCATCAGCATTTGCTCAACAAAAGTGGGACATGAAAATTCTTTTGCGACATCAGATACGGGAAGCAGATGCCTATACCATTGCCCATGAGCCAATTGCTTCTTATGCATTGATGGAAAGGGCGGGAAGAGTGGCAGCTCATCGTTTACTCGATTTAATCCCACCCGAGGTTCCTGTGCTCATTCTTTGCGGAATGGGCAACAATGGCGGTGATGGCTTGGTGATCGCTGATGTTATGCAACTGGCCAATCGAAAATTAACGATTAAGGTGTTCAAGCACGCCCCACAAGCAAGTGCAGATCATGCCTATCACGCCCGTAAGCTAGACTGGACAGCCTTTACTTGTTTTGACGATCTACTTGACGATTTGTCTCCCAATACTTATGTGGTTGATGCTATTTTGGGGAGTGGACAAGACCGCGTATTGCGTGGAGCATTGCTGGAAATAGTGGAGGCACTCAATGCATTGCCTCAACCGGTAATTGCCATTGATGTACCTACCGGATTATTCACAGATGGAGCGGAAGAGCAGTCAGGAACCTACCTGCGTTGTATCCATACCTTGAGTTTTCAATTTCCAAAGTTGGGTTTTCTCTTGCCCCCTGATGGCGCCGCTACCCAAAGCTTTGAATTATTGGATATTGGCTTGCATACGGACTATATCAAAGAGGTTGAGACCCAATATTTTTTCACCAATTCGGAGGCCGTTAAACCAGTTGTTCGCCGCAGAGATACTTTTAGTCATAAAGGCGATTACGGACATGTTTTCTTGCTCGCTGGAAGCGCAGGTATGGGAGGTGCGGCCATTTTGGCTGCGGGCGGTGCTTTGCGAAGTGGCTGCGGAAAGCTTACGGTTTTTACCTCCGAGCCTGTGGCCCAGGCACTCCTCCAACACTGGCCTGAGGCAATGGCCGGATCAGATCATGAGTTTCCAGATTGGTCAAAAGAGTATGTATTGGTAGCCGGTCCGGGATGGGGTCGCTCAAAAGAACAAGAGCAAAGGCTAGCCAAATGGTTGGAAAACAATTCAACACCCTGCGTACTAGACGCGGATGCGCTCTATCATCTGGCCCAAAACCCAAAATGGTGGGATTTCATTTCGGCAGGGAGCATACTCACACCACATCCTGGAGAATTTCAGCAACTTACTGGGCATCCATTCGAAGGACTTGCCGGTTTACGCATTGCACAAGAATTGGCCTTGAGGCACTCCATCGTGCTGGTGGTTAAAGGAGCTTACACAGCGGTTTGTTGGCCCAATGGCGAAGTGCATTTCAATGCCAGCGGGAATCCGGCAATGGCCAAAGGGGGAAGCGGAGATGTGCTAAGCGGAATAATAGGAGCACTTTTGGCCCAAGGATACCCGCCTGAAGACGCTGCCCGCTTGGGCGTTTACCTGCATGGACGAGCAGGAGATATCAGTAAAAACAAGCAGTCACTGATATCAGTAGTAGCCTCAGACATCATAGAATGCATTGGAGAGGCCTATCGAGAAATCATGAAGTAGTTGATCCCTAAGGAGTTGCTTTTCTTCCAGCCGCTCTTCCTTCTGTCAAATAATGTTCAATGAGCTTCCTGAAGTCTACACCATAAGCTTGATAGAGATCTTGGTTGTTTTTAACATAGTACTTGATGTTGAATTCAGGATGACTGGGCCTGCCTTCTTGAATGCCATATTCCAACCAATGCAAAGCGGCACCTACATAGTCTGTTGGGCCGTTGATCTTTTTAATCACATCCGGATTTTGTTGGAGATAATACACAGGATCAAATACGGCTGAACCTACACGGCCTTTGATCAAACCATCTTTTTGCCAACTTTCAGCAGCATTAGACGAACTGACGTCAGCATATTTGGCTGAATAGTATTTGGCATCAAAAACCGGCAGTGTATTAAGGCTTTCTTTCCAAGCTGTTTGAGCTTGCAAGGAAAAGGCAGCGAAGGCAAATAGTAGGGGAAGCAAACGTTTTTTCATGTGGATGACTGTTTTTAAGGACTTTACTGCGTGAGGAAGGTTCTGATCACATGTCCTTTGAACATTTGACCAAAGAAGGGAAAATTCTGCGAAAGTGACGACCATTGGTTCAATTGAAAATGGGTGTCTCCTTCAGGATTAAAGAGGGTATAGTCTGCCTTTTCCCCCCGTTTGAATTGTGGAGTGGAAAGTTGTAGCACTTTGCGGGGGCCTACACTGAGCAGCTTTACAATATGATCTTCCGCCTTTTCGCCCAGAGCCGTTTGTAATAGCGGGTATACGGCTTGAATACAGGAAATGCCCTCTTCTGCAAGATGAAACTCACAATGTTTTCGTTCATGGTCAACAGGGTGGTGGTCACTGCAAACAGCATCAATCAAGCCCTCTTGAACGGCTTCTAAGAGTGCCATCCGATCATTCATGGTAGGAAGTGGGGGATGGTGTTTCCAAAGGCTATCAAAGTGAAGAAGCCCTCGATCATCCATTGTGAGATGGGCAATGGAAACATCCGCAGTAAGCGGTGCTCCCTTGGCTTTCCATTGTCTGAGACGTTCAAGTCCTTCCAATGTGCTTATACCAGTGAGATGAACCTTGCAGCCGGTGTACAAAGCCAATTCTGCCAAACGTTCTACCCCTATGCTTTCTGAGATCGCTGGAATACCAGGCATTCCGCAATGGTGACTATTTATCCCTTCGCGAACATCGCCTGATCGATAAAGAAAGGCGTCATCTGGCCGAAGTAATAAAGGGAGTTCTACAGAGGCGCAGTACTCCATAGCTACTTTCAGGAAGAGGGTGTTGGAAATAGGAATGCCAATATCTGAGAAGGCCAGGCCACCAAATTGCTTCATATCAAACAATTCAGCCAGTTCTTTGCCTTCGTTGTTCTTAGAAATAGCTCCAGTGAATAAGCCTTTGGCCGGCGCGTTGACACTTTGCCTCTTCCAATAATCAAACATTGAGCGACCATCAGCAGCGGGCTCAGTATCAGGCAAAACGTTCACTTGCGTAAAGCCGCCAAGTGCTGCCGCAGAAAGCAAGCTATGAAGGTTTTCTCTTTCCGGTTTTCCGGGGTCATAGGCCCGAGCCCTCAGGTCAACCCATCCGGCAGAAATGCACAAGCCGGAAGCAAAGACCTCATCTGCAGAATGAAGGGGATCTGTAGGCGGTTCTGCAAGATATCCGTCTTCCAGCCAAAGGTCTTGAACCACTTGATGCAAAGGACCATCGGGCTGAATGATGCGTACTTCAGGAATGTACTGCTTCATACCTTGCTGTTTCTTGTGAATACAAATCTACTCAGCGCACTTTCAAGTAAAAGGAAAATGATGGCCAAGCCAATCAACCACGGCCAAAGAGCGGCATCAGATTCCGAAGAACTGAACTTGGTCAATGATTTCCAATTGCCCACTCTTTCTGCCCATCCGCTGGGTAAATCTGCTGTTTGAAGGTATTGTACTGTACTTTCTGATAAAGACGGATTGACAGCTAAATAGGCCAAGGTGTCTTTTTCCCAACGCAGGGCATACAATCCGGCTTGGGTGATGGCAGAGGTATAATTGATTTCGGCTTTTGATCCTTGAATGTGCTGAAGTGGAATGAGATCGGTTCCTTCTTGCAGTAAGTGGATAGGCGCATCGGAGGATGTTTCAGGCAAGGAAAAACGCCATGCATATCCCGGAATCGCACGGAGAAATAAAGCTTCATTGGATTGACGCAACCAAGAGGCGTTCAACACAATAGGGAGGAGGAGCGGCTCATTTTGCCAATTGCTCCAACTTCTGTCTAAAGCAGCGGCAAATACAAATGCACTTCCTTCCCCTATTTGAAATTCTGCCAATTGCGGATAATCATCTTCATATTGGATGAGCGAATAGAAGGCTCTGTTGCCTTCCAGTCTCCGTCTCTTTTGATCAACAGGAAGGTCAATATTCTTTGGCAAATCCCGAAAAACGCCTTTGAAAAGCGGATGCTCTTCTGCCAGGCGCACGCCGCTGAATCTTCCGGTGTCTAAGCCTGATTCTGTTTGGTTGATGGAAAGAAAAGCAGGAAGATCAGCCTCCACAGATGGCCAGATTAAAGCGGTGGTTCCATTGGTAATGGCCTCGCGAACCCAGCTTAATAAAGCGGTATTGGAAGAGCGCCAATCGGCCAAAACCAGTAAATCTGCCTGTAACAAAGCTTCTTCCTGCGCATCTCCTTTATAGAGTACCTTTTCGAAGTCATTGTCGTCCATTAGCTTGCCCCAGTCGAGTTGAGGAGCGCCTTCGTCCCAAATCCAAACCTTGCTTTTTTTCGAGGCACTCCCACTAATGTAGAAGCGATTGTCAAATTGAAATCCCTGATCATCCACCTGAATCACGGCTGAGAGACTTCCGCTTGGGGTGAAATTCAAAGGTATTTGAAGATGGCCCCTAGCAGGGACTTGAATTTGTTGGAAGAGCTGCACTTTGCCTTCTTGCAGCAATTGAATACGCGTGTCGATATCCGTTTCCCCTGAATTGCTGATTTGAACAAAGAGGGTTTGCTGCAGGCCTTCAAGAAAAAATGGGGAATTGCTCCAAACAGAATCTATTCGAAGATTAGCAGGATTCCTCGAAGGCTGAATGGGTAGAAGAACAATTTGTTCAGAGACAGAATCATCCAGCATCTTTCCCAAGCCAGCGTACTGAAAATCAGAAATCAAAACCAACTGACCTTTGGCGCCTTCTGCCTTCCACCGTTGAACCACTTCTTCCACTTTTGGGGCAGAGAGCATGGTCTCTTGCTGGTTAAAATGCTGGAGGGCCTGCGAAGGGCGCATGGGTCTGCTGATATAACCCGAAGGCTCTACCAACGAGATTTGAACATCTTCCGGCAATTGAGAAAGCCAATCGCCCAGCGATTCCAAAGCCTGATAGTACAGCGGTTGCTTGGCTTCAGCATAGCCCATGCTCAGACTGGGATCGAGGTAGATGGTGAACTCCTTTTCTTTGGATTCAGGATTTCCGCCTGCAGAGGAATTCCAAAAGGGTTGTGCAAAAGCCATCACCAAAGCGGCCACAGCCAACATTCGAAGCAATAAAATGAGCCAATTCCGGATGGATTTCATCCGGCTGGTTTCAGCCATCACCGATTCTAAAAACCTGATATCGCTGAATTTCAAGGTTTGCGTAGGTCTAAAACGCAAAAGATGAATCAGTACCGGGATCGCCAGTGCAAAGAGGGCAAACAGAAAAGCAGGAAAGAGAAATCCCATGGCCTCAAATGTAGGGGTCATTCAGGCTTTTGGCTACCTTCATGCGCATGAAGATCGAACGCCCTACTACTTTGGTTCTTGGAGCCAGTTTGAAAACCTATCGATATTCGCATCAAGCCATCCTTCGTCTTCGATTGTCAGCGGTTCCTACCTACGCTTTCGGACTCAAAACAGGACGGGTAGGTGATGTTACAATACATACAAGCATCGAAGAATTTGTTGATTCATCTATCCACACTTTCAGCCTTTATTTGGGTCCTGACCGCCAAACTGATCTTTTGCAATGGGTAAAAATGCTCAAGCCCCAACGCATTATTTTCAATCCGGGAACGGAAAACCCCTCCATTTACCATGCCTTGGCAAAAGAAGGGGTTCAATGCGAAGAGGCCTGTACCTTGGTTTTATTGGCGTCTAATCAATACGGGGTTTAAATGCTTACGGCCGTACCTGAGGCACTGACCATTAGCATGCTGCCTCCTTGACCAACTACTTCATAATCAAGATCAACACCTACAACGGCGTTGGCGCCCAGGGCGCGTGCGCGATCTTCCATTTCTCTCAGGGCTGTTTCGCGCGCTTCTTTCAACACTTCTTCATACGCTCCACTTCTTCCTCCCACAATGTCTCTAATACTGGCAAAAATGTCTCTGAAGAGGTTGGCGCCAATAATGGTTTCTCCGGTAACTATTCCGTGGTAAACTTTTACAGGTTGGCCTTCAAT
>CAZDPF010000139.1:0-6273 GCA_964507215.1 uncultured Chryseobacterium sp.
CACTGCTGGCAGCAATACCAACCAACAAAAAGAAGAACAACAACAGGAGCACAATACCTCCTAATATAGATGCCAACAGGCTGATGAAGAATTGTTTCATGCGGTTCTATTCTGTTGCAAGTATACAATGAGAAGAGGCGATAGTTTTGCCATTATGAACGGTGATTGGGTGGCCATAGGCCTTGGCAGTAATTTGGGCAATAAGGCGGAAGAGTTGGAAAGTGCTTTCCATTTCTTGAGAGGCACCTTGTCAAACTGCAGATGGAGCAAGGTGTATGAATCTGATCCTTGGGGATTTTCTTCTGAAAATAGCTTTTGGAATATGGTGGTGATTGGAAGGTGTAGCCAAGAACCTGAGGTGCTTTTGACCCGTTTGCTTGCATATGAGGACAAGCAAGGGCGACTTCGAAGTACAAACGGTTACTCAGATAGAACAATTGACTTGGACCTCATTTTCTTTGGGGATAGAAGAATGGGAAGCAAAATCCTCCATTTGCCTCATCCCCATTGGAAGTTGAGGCCATTTGTGGTGGTTCCTTTATTGGAATTGCAAGCCGAAAAAATCTGGCCAGAGGTCGCTTCGGTAAGGATTGGTGATGATCGTTTAAAAGAAGTGTTAAAATTTGAATAAGTCGAAGTGCACATAGCCATTGAAGGAAATATTGGGGCTGGTAAAACCACCTTAGGTAAACTGCTTTCAGAGCGTTTTCAAACCCGTTTGGTTTTGGAAGACTTTTCCGATAACCCTTTTCTCCCATCGTTTTACAAAGAGCCTGCGCGATTTGCGTTTCCTCTTGAGATGAGCTTTATGGCACAGCGGTTTATGCAATGGCGAGATTCAATGGATCCTGATATGTTCAAGCCGGATGTTATTTCAGACTACCACTTTGAGAAGAGTCTTTTATTCGCTTCTCATACGATGGATCCCGATGTTTTCCCAGTTTTCAGAAGACTGGCGCTGCAATTGTCGAGGAGCCTGAAGCGTCCAGATGTGCTGGTGTATTTACGCTCCTCTACCGATGTCTTAATGGAAAAAATTCGGCAACGAGGTAGGGAATATGAACAAGGTATTTCTGCTGATTACTTGGAGAGGATTGAGCTTTCTTATTCCAATTGGTTGAAGCAACAAAGGAGTATGGGCATTTTGGATCTCAGAATTAGAGAGAAATATATTACTGATAATTGGTCGTTAGACGCTTTATGGGAAGAAATTCAGGGGGTTGCGAAGGCGGCCGTGTATCGTCAATATTAATTATTTAAAAGCTTCGGGGGGTATTCAGCGTTTTGTACTTTTGCCGCAAGAACAAATGTGCTAAGTGTACAAAGAACACAAATCAAACGACTACGTAAAAGTCCACACCATGAAGAAACTATTCATTGCGGCCATCCTCTTTTTAGCTTTGAGCCCGGTTGTCATGGCTCAAAACGGGAGCAATAATGCTGCAGATCCCGACAATTATCGCACATGGAATTTCGGTATTGAATTGGGAGCTGCAATCAACCAATCAGATTTAGGTCTAGAGTTCGATCCCTCACCTCGTGCTAAAGAAGGTCTTGACGGATTGGATTTTGGCTTTGGTCTTTCTGCCACCAAGATGTTCACTCCACTTTGGGGTCTTCGCGGAGCTTACAACTATATGGGAAGCAGCGGAACTTTAGGAGAGTTCTCTTATGATGGAAGCACGCATGCTGGTCAATTGGAAATCGTAGCCAACCTATTGAACTTGGGTACATCTATCAACCAAAAGCGCGAACAGAAATGGGCGTTCTTGGTGACTGGAGGAGCATCGGTTTTATTGGTGAGTGTAGACAAATACCGCCTTGAGCGCATAGTTACTACTGCTTCTAACCAGATCGGATTGTCAGTTCCTGTAGGAGCTACTATCAAGTACCACTTGAACAATCGTTTTGACATCGACCTTGGTGCTCGTTACCATGTAATGTTCTACGATAACTTCGATCTTACCCAACAAGGTGGTAATGATGCACTTGCCTTTGCTTTTGCCGGATTGAGCTACAACTTGGGCAAAAACAATGAAAAGCGTTCAATCAATTTTGTGAATCCTTGGAGTGGCCTATACGAGGATGTAGCCGATACCAAAGACAAGATCGATGGTCTCAGCCAAGATGATGATGGCGATGGTGTGGCCAACCTTATGGACAAAGACAACGCCACTCCTGAAGGGGTAGTAGTTGACGGTTCAGGTCGTCCAGTAGATTCAGACGGCGATGGTATTCCAGATCACATTGATGCTGATCCATTCAGTGCTCGCGGCTCTAAGGTAGATGGTCAAGGACGTGAAGTAGATACAGACGGAGATGGCGTTCCAGATAGCCGCGATGCTGAACCAAATACTCCTAAGGGCAAAATGGTGAACTTCCAAGGCAAGGAAATCAAGACTGGTTCAGGTCAAGGGTCGGCCATTGCCTCTGCTGCTCCTGTATACTTTAACTTCAACAGTGCTTCCATTTCAGACGCTGAACAGCGCTCAATCGCTGCCATCGCAGCGGCTATGCAACGCAATGGCGACTTGAACATTAAGCTTGTAGGTTACTCAGACAAGAAGGGCCCAGAGGCTTACAATATGAAGTTGGCTGAGCGTCGTGCTGAGGCAGTGAAGCGTGAGTTGGTGAATACTTACGGCATCGATGCTTCTCGCATCGCTACCGAAGGCAAGGGAGCAACCGAGTTTATTGCTACTGGCCGTAACGATGTGAATCGCAGAGTTGAGTTTGTTATTGCAAACTAATTTCTGATTGATAGATACTGAAAAAGGCGGGTTATCCCGCCTTTTTCTTTTTGATATAGTAATCCCAAATGACCATCGCACAGCTCACAGCCACATTCAATGAATGCTTGGTTCCGAATTGGGGAATTGAAACAATATGGTCACAAGAATGAATGGTATTACTCGAAAGTCCGTTTACTTCATGTCCCAAGGCTAACACAATCTCCCCATCTGGCCATTGAAATTGATCAAGGCTCACGGCCCTCTCCGTTATTTCTATCCCAATAATGGTCTTCTCTTGAAGCGCTGATAAGGCCAATTCCGTTCTTGGAAAATGCGTCCATTCCACTGTGTGGGTGGCCCCAAGTGCCGTTTTTTCCATTTCTGGATGAGGCGGAGTAGGGCTTAAGCCGCATAGATAGAGGTGATTGATCAAGAAAGCATCTGATGTGCGGAAGATAGAGCCCACATTGTGCGCACTTCGCACATTGTCTAACAGTAGCGAAACCGCTGATTTCTCTTTGGCGTGAAATTCTTCTGTACTCAGACGGTTCATTTCATGCGTTCTCAACTTTCTATCCATAACTTGGCTATTCATTTACCCACGCTTCAAATCTGTAAATAGTGGCAAAGACCAAGGCAACGCCTTTGATGACCCAATACAATGAGATCAAAGCCAAGCACCCAGGTGCACTATTGCTTTTTAGAGTAGGTGATTTCTACGAGACTTTTGGCGAAGATGCTGTCATTTCCTCGAAAATTCTAGGTATTACACTCACTAAAAGATCAAATGGCTCGGCATCAGAAGTGGCATTGGCCGGTTTCCCACATCATTCTCTCGATACTTATTTGCCCAGGTTAATCCAGGCAGGTCAGCGAGTGGCTATTTGTGAGCAGCTTGAAGATCCATCAGCCACCAAAAAAATTGTCAAACGAGGTGTGACGGAATTGGTGACTCCAGGAGCCCATCTACGCGATAATATACTGTTAGACGCAGAGAATAATTTCCTGTGCGCTCTGGTAGAATCCGATGGTGAATACGGGTTTTCTCTTGTAGATGTGTCTACCGGTGAGTTCATGGCTGGTTCGGGCGACTGGCAACAAGCGCAACAGCTTTTGAATAATTTCCAGCCAAATGAAGTTTTGCTATCAAAATCGTACACGAAGAAATTCGAAAGTGCATTTGGAAGCGCCTATTACCTCAGCGTACTACCTGATTGGGCCTGTCATTCTTCCCATACTGATCGAACCCTCAAAGAGCACTTTAAGGTAGAAACTCTTCGTGGTTTTGGATTTGAAGAAAATAGTGTAGCCACCATTTGTGCGGGTATGATAGTGCACTATCTGCGGCAAAATGGGCATACCAAGTTAGAGCATCTCGATGGGCTTAAGCGAATTCACAACCATGAGTTTTTATGGCTCGATGAGTTCACTTTGAAAAATCTGGAGGTGATTAGCAGTCATTCACAAGGAGGAGTGGCTTTAATTGATGTGGTGAACAATGCGCATACGCCAATGGGCAAGCGCCTTACGAGAAGATGGTTGGCGGCCCCTTCAAGAAATGTTCAAGAAATTGAAAGACGGCATCAGCACATTCAGAGCTTCCAACAAGATTTCTTGGAATGCAAGAAAATTCGCGAAGTTTTTGAGCAAGTTTCAGATATTGAACGAAGTATCGCACGCTTGGCGGCCCGAAGAATTAACCCCAAAGAGCTTCGGCATCTAAGTCGTTCCTTGCAGATTGTTCATGCAGCCTTCCTCCAATGGCCCGAGAATAAGGCACTGGAAAATTGGCAGTTTCCGCAAGATGTAGTGCAGGCAATTAACCAATGTTTATTGGAAGACCCTGCTGTTCAAATTGGTAAGGGGAGGGTAATAGTGGAGGGGAAAGATGAAGCGCTCGATGAAGTCCGTGATCTCTTATTGAATAGCAAGTCTAGGCTTGAAAAAATGCTCCAGCAAGAGACCGCAAATACAGGAATTACTAGCCTTAAGATTGGATTTAATCAAGTTTTTGGCTATCATTTTGAAGTTCGAAATACCCACCAAGACAAGGTGCCCTCTCATTGGGTCAGAAAGCAAACTTTGGTCAATGCAGAAAGATACATTACGCCTGAACTTAAGGAGTTCGAAGAAAAGATTCTAAGTGCAGAGGGAAAGCTTTTAGAGCTAGAACGAAGCCTATTTGAACAATTGATGGATGAGTTGGAGCACGCTATTCCCCTATTGCAAAAGGCAGCGCGCTTTATTGCAGAGATCGATGTTTTGTCGGGTTGGGCAGCGCTGGCCAACGAACGAAATTATGTTCGTCCAAATTTTGTTGATGATAAGGTAGTTGATATTAAGGGCAGTCGCCATCCGGTAATAGAAGCCACATTGCCGAGTAACAAAGTCTTCATAGAGAACGATGTGCTCTTGGATGCCGAGCGACGGCAGTTATTGATGATCACTGGTCCTAATATGGCGGGTAAGTCTGCCTTGCTGCGTCAGGTAGCCTTGTGCGCTTTATTGGCCCAATCAGGATGTTATGTGCCAGCAGATGAAGCCAATCTTCCAGTTTTTGACAAGCTTTTTGTAAGGGTAGGCGCTTCAGACAATATTTCCAAAGGCGAGTCTACTTTCATGGTTGAAATGACCGAATCAGCCAGTATTCTCAACAATCTTTCTGGGAAATGCCTGATTTTGTTGGATGAAATTGGAAGAGGAACCAGTACTTACGATGGGGTCTCTATTGCTTGGGCGATGGCCTCTTTTTTACATGAGCATCCGCTGCGTCCGCTTACACTTTTTGCCACCCATTACCATGAGTTGAACGAGATGTCAGCTGATTACGAGCGTATTGTAAACATGAATGTCAGTGTAAAGGAAAGGGGAAAAGAGATACTCTTCCTCAGGAAACTCATAGAAGGAGGAAGTGCCCATAGTTTTGGTATCCATGTGGCTCGTATGGCAGGGATGCCTCAATATGTGGTGGCCAAAGCAGAAGAAGTATTAGACTTTTTTGAAAAAGAGCGAAGGCTTCATTCATCTTCTTCAGGCCAAGACAACAAAAGTGGTGATACTTGGCAAATGAGTCTTATCCATTTAGATGATCCATTATTATTGGAGGTCAAAGCGATGCTACAGCGTTTGGAAATCGATAAGTTAACCCCAATTGAGGCCTTGGTGATTCTTAATGAATTGAAAAACAAGATGAAATGAAAAAAGGACCTTGCGTTGTTCAATTCACGTTTTGTGCTAAATTTGTCGCCCCTGAAAGGGAATGCGAAAGTAGCTCAGTTGGTAGAGCACGACCTTGCCAAGGTCGGGGTCGCGGGTTCGAATCCCGTCTTTCGCTCTAAGGCCGATCGGAATGATCGGCTTTTTTATTGAACCATCCATGCTCGGGTGGTGAAACAGGTAGACACGCGGGACTTAAAATCCCGTGGGCCGAAAGGTCCGTACGGGTTCGATTCCCGTCCCGAGCACACACCCCCTTTTTTAGCCTTTCTCTTTCTTTCTCTCTTTTACTCTCAAAGCCCCTGTTTTTCAGGGGTTTTTTGTT
>CAZDPF010000140.1:0-6087 GCA_964507215.1 uncultured Chryseobacterium sp.
CTTTTCATTTCCTTTGAAAAATGAACAAGGTCATCGGCCTGGTACTGGGGCCATTGGTATTCATCCTTCTCATCATTTTACCCATTTCCGATCTGTCGCATGAAGCACAGTCGGTTTTGGCCTTAACTTTTTGGATGGCTATCTGGTGGGTGAGCGAAGCCATCCCACTGCCTGCCACAGCTTTACTGCCGCTCGTTGTACTCCCTCTTACAGAGGCCGTAGACATAAAACAAACCGCACAGGTATACTCCAGTCCGATCATCTACCTCTTTCTGGGCGGCTTTGCAATGGCGCTTAGCATTGAGCGTTGGCAATTGCATAAAAGACTGGCTTTGAACATAATTCTTAAAGTTGGTGATCGCAACAGCTCGATTGTTTTGGGCTTTATGTTGGCCACCGCACTTTTGTCTATGTGGATCAGCAATACGGCCACTTCGCTGATGTTACTGCCCATTGCATTGGCCATCCTCTCTGAATTAGAAGAACACTCCGGGGAATCCGCCGATGGTCCATTTGCCCAAGCCTTGCTGTTATCCATAGCGTATTCAGCCAGTATTGGTGGTACGGCCACGCTCATAGGCACGCCTACCAACCTCATCTTCAGCGCTGCCAGTGAATCACTATTGCAAACACCCGTAAGCTTTACCGATTGGATGCTACGAGCCGCCCCCTTGTCTATCCTCAGCCTCTTGCTCTGTTGGCTCTACCTCACACGAGCCAAGTTTCGTTTTGCCAATACCCATCATCCAGAGCTCAAACCACTGATACAGCAAAAACTTGATCTACTAGGTCCTCTCCGCTATGAGGAAAAGTGGATTCTCATTGTGTTTGGTCTTGCCGTGTTTGGATGGATTTTCCGCACCCTCTTTTTGCAGTCTTGGCTTCCGGGCTTGTCAGATGCTGGAATTGCTATTATGGGTGCTTTGGTGCTATTCATTCTACCTGCGCGCGAGAAAGGCAGAAGGCTTTTAGAATGGCCAGATATGAAAGCGCTTCCTTGGGGCATCCTTCTGTTGTTTGGCGGTGGATTGAGTTTAGCCGCAGCTTTTTCCACTTCCGGATTGGCAGCTTGGTTGGCAGAACGCTTTCTATTCCTTGAGGGCATCCCCTCCTTTGTTATCCTGCTATTTCTGGTGACCGCCGTTAATTTCATCACAGAAATCACGTCCAATGTGGCTACTGCTTCCGTTCTTATGCCCGTTCTGGCATCCTTGGGCAATAGCCTTGGAATAGATTCTTTCACTTTGATGTTTGCTTGTGCCGTAACAGCCTCCTATGCCTTTATGCTTCCCGTAGCCACCGCTCCCAATGCGGTAGTTTTTAGCTCCAATCGAATCCCTATTCACGCTATGGCTCGAACCGGATTTGCACTGAATGTGATGAGCATCCTCTTGATCAGTTTGTACCACTACATTTTCTTTCCCCTCTAAAAACAAAAAGGCCCCGCACGTGGCAGGGCCTCTTTGATTCTTCCGCAAAAGGGAGCAATTACATCATGCCGCCCATTCCTCCACCGGGCATAGCCGGAGCAGGCTCATCTTTTGGAATCTCGGTAATAGTTGCCTCGGTAGTGAGGAGCATACCTGCCACTGAGCTGGCATTTTCCAAAGCTACACGGGCTACCTTGGTAGGATCAATAATACCGGCCTCGTACATGTTCTGGTACTCGTCGGTCTTGGCATTGAAACCAAAATCGTCTTGACCTTCCTTCACTTTGGCCACCACTACAGAACCTTCCAAACCAGCGTTTTCTACAATCTGACGCAAGGGCTCTTCCAAAGCGCGAGATACAATATTGATACCTGTTGTCTCGTCTTCGTTATCGCCTTTCTTACCGGCCAAAGCAGCTGCAGCGCGTACCAAAGCCACGCCACCACCAGGAACAATACCTTCCTCAATAGCCGCACGGGTAGCCGCTAGAGCATCGTCTACGCGGTCTTTTTTCTCTTTCATTTCTACTTCAGAAGCAGCACCTACGTACAACACGGCCACACCACCGGCCAACTTGGCCAAGCGCTCTTGCAGTTTCTCGCGATCATAGTCTGAAGTAGTGCTCTCAATTTGCGCCTTGATCTGGTTCACGCGCGCCTTGATATCATCATGACTTCCAGCACCATTTACAATAGTGGTGTTGTCTTTGTCGATGGTCACTTTCTCGCAAGTTCCGAGCATATCTACTCCGGCATTCTCCAATTTGTAACCGCGCTCTTCAGAGATCACGGTACCTCCTGTGAGAATTGCGATGTCTTCCAACATGGCCTTCCGACGATCGCCAAAACCTGGAGCCTTTACCGCGGCAATCTTCAAAGCACCGCGAATTCTGTTCACTACCAAAGTGGCCAAAGCTTCGCCATCAACATCTTCGGCAATGATCAACATGGGGCGACCACTTTGGGCTACTGGCTCGAGAACAGGAAGCAATTCCTTCATGCTCGAGATCTTCTTGTCGTAAATCAAGATGAACGGATTGTCAAGCTCCGAAATCATCTTGTCTGTATTGGTCACGAAGTAAGGAGACAGATAACCGCGGTCAAACTGCATGCCTTCTACTACGTCAACGTAGGTCTCAGTACCCTTGGCTTCCTCAACAGTAATCACACCTTCTTTCTTCACCTTCATCATGGCTTCAGCAATGAGCTTTCCGATGGTGTTATCGTTGTTGGCAGAGATGGTAGCCACTTGCTCAATCTTGGCATCGCTATCACCTACTTCCTGAGAAATGTTCTTCAGGTGGTCTACAACCATGTTCACCGCCTTGTCAATACCGCGCTTGAGGTCCATTGGATTGGCACCTGCAGCCACGTTCTTCAAACCTTGGGTGATGATGGCTTGGGCCAATACAGTGGCTGTAGTGGTTCCGTCACCGGCTACATCAGCAGTTTTGCTGGCCACCTCTTTCACCATCTGGGCGCCGAGGTTTTCAATCTTGTCTTCGAGTTCAATTTCCTTGGCCACACTTACACCGTCTTTGGTGATGGTGGGAGAACCGAATGATTTTTCGATTACTACGTTGCGGCCTTTAGGACCGAGGGTCACTTTTACGGCATTGGCGAGAGCGTCTACACCGCGCTTCAAACCGTCACGTGCTTCTACGTCGAAATGGATTTCTTTAGCCATTGTTTCTTAGTTTTTTTTTAGAGTAAATGCGATTAGAGGATGGCGAGAATGTCTGATTCTTTCATGATCAGGTAATCATTGCCATCGAACTTCAGCTCAGTACCTGCATACTTTCCGTACAATACTTCGTCGCCTACGGTTACTGTCATGGGCTCGTCTTTCTTGCCCGCACCAACAGCTACCACTTTGCCACGTTGAGGCTTTTCTTGTGCAGTGTCGGGGATGATAATACCGGAAGCCGTTTTGGTCTCTGCGGCTAGAGGTTCAACCAGCACCCGGTCAGCTAAGGGGCGAATCTTTACGTCTGACATTGTTTTTTGAGGTTTGAAAGTTTGGGCGCGCTCAAACGAAATCTGTGCCATCCAACCGATGTCAGTTCAATACCCGAATGTCCTGTCAAGTTGTCTTAAAACGATGAGCGGCCGCGGCAATCTCTGCCACGGCCGCTCGTTGCGCTGTCAAAATTGCCCGATTGGCTCAAGCCATATTGTGAAAAACGGCTTGCACATCATCGTCTTCTTCAATCTTCTCCAACAGCTTGTCTACATCTTCTTGCTGTTCGTCGGATAAATGTTTTGTATCCATCGGAATGCGCTCAAAACCAGAGCTAATGATTTCCAATCCGCGCTCTTCCAAAGCCTTCTGAATGCTGCCGTAATCGCCAAAAGCCGCATAGAGCATCACCGTTTGATCTTCTTCTTCAGCAAAAATTTCTTCCACCCCGTAATCAATCATCTCCAACTCGAACTCCTCCACATCAATACCAGCACCTGGAATCTTGAAATGACATTTATGATCAAACATGAATTCCACAGAACCACTCACACCCAAGCTGCCATTGCATTTGTTGAAATACGAGCGAATATTGGCCACGGTTCGGGTGGGATTATCAGTGGCGGTCTCAATTAATACGGCAATTCCATGGGGGGCATATCCTTCGTAGATGAGTACTTTAATATCAGCCTGATCCTTTGAAGTAGCTTTCTTAATGGCGCGCTCTACATTGTCTTTGGGCATATTCACCGCCTTGGCGTTCTGAATAAGCGCTTTGAGACGGTAATTGGCATCCGGACTCGGACCGCCTTCTTTCACCGCCATGATAATCTCTTTGCTGATGCGCGTAAAGGCCTTGCTCATGCTGGCCCATCGCTTCATCTTTCTCGCCTTGCGGTATTCAAATGCTCTTCCCATACTTTTGAGGTATTGCCTGAATGGGCAAAAGTACAGGACGGCCGATAGTATTTGGAAGAATGCAATTCAATGAAATATTGAAATTATTGCCCACGGGCTTGAGCCGGTGGTCTCTGGTCTTCATTTGGTGCTTTTACACTTGGGCACATTTCGATTTCGCCCCATGGGAGGAGCGATACAAAAAGGTGATCGACCACGATGTAATCTACTATTACAGCTACCTACCTGCGGCCTTCATTGAAAAAGATTTAACACTTGATTTCTACAAAGACAATCCAGAGCACTACCACAAAAGCAGGATGTACTGGCCGGAGATTTTAGACGATGGCTCTGCCGTTATCAAGGTGAGCTATGGGACAGCCTTGGCCTATCTGCCCTTTTTTACCGCTGCTCACTTGTATTGTCAATGGAATGAAAGCTATGCGGCCGATGGGTTTTCAAAACCCTATCATGTGGCCATCGCTCTTTCTGGATGGTTTTGGATGTGCGTGGGATTTTACTTCCTCCGAAAACTCTTGATTCAACATTTTACTGAATGGGAAAGCAGCTTGACCTTGCTCATCCTGGCCTTGGCCACCAACCTTTTTTATACGCTCTTACTCGAATCGGCACTTTCACATCCGTTTAGCTTCTCTATTGGGTGTCTTTTTCTGTGGTCACTCGATCGCTTTCGAAGAGCCAATAACCGGCAGGCGCTCGCCCTCATGGCCCTGAGTGGGGGATGGCTGCTGGTGATTCGGCCCACCAATGCCATTTACCTACTGCTCCCTTTTCTCTACTGGCCTACCCAGACTTCGCTGGCTGGTGAATGGAAATGGTGGCGGGAGCAGCGCTGGCGATTACTCCTCGGATTATTGCTGTTCATCCTCCCCATTTTACCGCAACTGGCCTATTGGAAAATAGCCACAGGACATTGGGTGAGCTATTCATATACCGATGAACGCTTTTTCTTCGCCAATCCACATCTGCTCGAAGGGCTCTTCAGTTACCGGAAAGGTTGGCTGGTGTATACACCCATTATGCTGCTGAGCGTTTTCGGATTGATTCAGATGGGGAGGGGCACGCGTGCTTTTCGCTTCTGGCCTTGGGTGATTGCAGCCTATATCTATGTAGTGTACAGTTGGTGGTGTTGGTGGTATGGCGGTGGATTTGGTTCTCGGGTGATGGTGGATGTGTATCCCATTTTGGCCATTGCATTGGCCGAAGGTGTATCGTGGTTTTGGCGCCGAAAGAATATTGCCTTTCCCATCATTTTGTTGATGGCTATTGGTTTCTTCAGCTGGTGGAACTTCCGCCAAACCGATCAGTACTGGCGTTGGCGAATCCATTATGATTCAATGACCAAAGAAGCCTATTGGTTCAGTGTGAAACACCGGCATGCAAAAGACGTAGAACCATTTGAAAAACTTCTCAAAGCGCCTGACTACCAAGCAGCCTTTAAAGGAGAAGACGAATACCCCTTTCAATGTTGGCCATTCTAACCTAAGTACCCATGAACACTACTTCTTTCAATTACTTCATCCGTTCTATCGTCAACATCTTCCAAATTGAAAAAGCTGTAGCAACACTTTTCTTGATCTTGTGTGCAGCCGTTCTGATCTGGCCTACCCTAGGCTGGCAACTCCCTTTCTATTACGGCGATACAGGAGACGCCCGATTCAATATGTACCTTCTAGAACATAGCTATCAGTTTGTATGTCGCCCCAGCTCTCACTTTTGGAATGCTCCCTTTTTCTACCCTACCTCGGAAGTCATCACCTATTCAGACAATCACCTCGG
>CAZDPF010000141.1:0-5953 GCA_964507215.1 uncultured Chryseobacterium sp.
CGCAACCCGGCGATCGCAATTGGTCTGGCCTTAGCTTGCCTTGGATGCTTTTTGGCTACGAAGTGAGCTTTACTCCACTGCAGATTCTCACCATGTACAACGCCATCGCCAATGATGGAATAATGATTAAACCTCGCTTTGTTGAGCGCATGGAGGTGATGGGGAAACCTGTTCAAGCTTTCGACGCAGAGGTGATTCACCCATCTATATGTTCAAAAGAAACCCGGCTGCAATTGCAAGACTTGCTGCGCCAAGAGGTTGAAAGCGATCGGGGAACAGCCCAAAACATTCGCACAGCAGGCTTGCCCATGGCCGGGAAAACTGGAACCTGCCAACTGAACTACTGGCTGAAAGATGGCGAAGTAGATTACCAATCGTCTTTCGTGGGTTACTTCCCTGCAGATGCCCCAGAGTATTCCTGCATCGTAGTGATTCACAAGCCGAGACAAGGAGGCTACTACGGCAGTACGGTGGCGGCTCCAGTATTTCGTCAAATCGCATTGGGCGTGCAAAGATTGAGTCCGCGCGCACTTGATGAACTCCCAAGCCAGTTGGCGCAACTACCCCAACAAAACCATCTTCAAGAGGCGCTTCAACTCTTGCGTAACGAGCGCATGCCCAATATGCGTGGGATGCGCTTGAATGAAGCTCTTGAGATCATGGAAAACCATGGCTTACAAGTGAAGATCAATGGCTTTGCCGGACAAGTGCGCGGTCAATGGCCTCGGGCGGGAGAACCCCTTCCGCCTGCCGGAACCATCATTCTTGAAGCAGGATGAAATTACTGAGAGATCTGCTATATAAGGTGAGCATCGAGCGGGTTCAGGGAGATACCGGACTGGCCATAGATGCTGTTTCTTTTGACTCCCGCAAATGCGGAAGACACCACCTGTTTGTGGCCGTTAGCGGAACCCAAGTCAATGGGCATCATTTTATTGCTACCGCTTTAGAAAAAGGAGCCATTGCTCTTTTGGTGGAAGAGTGGCAAGAAGGTTTACCCGCTCATATTGCCCAAATACAGGTGAAAAGCACGGCCAAGGCGCTGGGCATTGTGGCGGCGAACTTCTACAACAATCCATCTGAATCTATGCAGGTGGTGGCCGTTACAGGCACCAATGGGAAAACCACATTTGCGAGTTTGATGCAGGCGCTGGCCATGGCCATGGACCGAAAAGCCGGGCTTCTCTCTACGGTGGTCAATAAAATTGGACATCAAGCCGTAGAAGCTACCCATACTACGCCCGATCCGCTGCAGATTCAATCGCTGATGCGCAAGATGGCGGATGAGGGCTGCCGCTATGTTTTTATGGAAGCCAGCTCGCACGGTATTGTGCAAGAGCGCATCGCCGGAATTCGCTTGAAGGGCGCCGTTTTCACCAATTTGAGCCGAGATCACCTCGATTACCACGGCAGCATGGAGGCCTACATCCAGGCCAAAAAGAAGCTGTTTGACGAGCTTCCTTCTGCGGCTTTCGCCCTCACCAATAGCGATGATCGTCACGGTAGAACCATGGTGCTAGGCACCAAGGCTAAAGTGAAAACCTATGCCTTGAAAACGCCAGCAGATTTCAACGGACGTATCCTGGAAAGCGATTTTGGAGGCATGTTGCTGCGCTTCAATGACGATGAGTTCTGGACCACCTTGATTGGCACTTTCAACGCCTACAACCTGCTCGCCATCTACGCTGCCGCAGAAATGCTGCAATTGGGCGATCGGCAGCAGTTGCTTTCGGCCATGAGCCTGTTAAAACCCGTGGCCGGAAGATTCCAGTACGTCAAAGGAGGAGCGCAACTCACCGGCATTGTAGACTATGCCCATACACCTGATGCGCTAGAAAATGTATGCGCAACCATTAAAGATGTGATCCAAAAAGGACAACGTTTGCTCATAGTGGTGGGATGTGGTGGTGATCGCGACAAGGGCAAAAGACCTGAAATGGCCCGCATCGCAGCGCGTTACGCCAACAAATGTGTGTTTACCTCTGACAATCCGCGCAGCGAAGATCCCGAGGCCATTCTAGATGATATGGAAAGCGGCCTCAACATGGTGGAGCGCAGCCAGGTATTGCGCATTACAGACCGCCGGGAAGCCATAAAAACGGCCTGCCACTTAGCCCAAGCGGGCGATGTGATTTTAATCGCTGGCAAAGGCCACGAAACATACCAAGAAATCAAAGGCGTAAAACATCCTTTCGACGATCTACAAGTGCTCCGTGAAACACTCGATAAGCTCTCGACCTGATGCTGTATTCCCTCTTCGAATTCCTAGACGCTAACTACGACATTCCCGGAACAGGGGTGTTTCGCTACATCACTTTCAGGGCCGCCATGAGCGTGATTGCCTCCTTGCTGGTGTCTTTGCTGCTGGGCAAACGGGTCATCGAGTTTCTCCGCAAAAAGCAAGTTGGAGAGTCTATCCGTGACCTCGGTTTGGAAGGCCAAAGCCAGAAGGCCGGAACTCCCACCATGGGAGGCTTGCTCATTCTAGCGGCCATATTACTGCCCACTTTGCTCTTTGCCAAGCTCAACAACATCTACATCATCTTGCTCATTGTAGGTACTCTTTGGATGGGACTTATTGGTTTTCTGGATGATTACATCAAAGTGTTCAAGAAAAACAAGAAGGGATTAAGAGGGGTATTCAAGGTTTTGGGGCAAATAGGTTTGGGCTTGATCGTGGGCGGGGTACTGCACTTTCATCCAGATGTTGTTATTAAAGAGAAGCTTGCGGCCAATGCCACCAATACTGCAGTTAATCAGTCTTTTGGAGAAGAGCATAAGTCGGCCAAAACAACCATTCCATTCTTCAAGAACAATGAACTCAACTATGCCGATGCCTTGAATTGGCTGGGAGAGGAAGGTCCTAAATGGGCGTGGATCATCTTCATCCCCATTGTCATCTTTATTGTTACCGCCGTGTCTAATGGTGCCAATCTCACAGATGGCATTGACGGATTGGCTACTGGAACCTCGGCCATTATTGGCGTTACGCTGGGTATTCTGGCCTATGTGTCTGGTTCTATTGTTTTTGCTGACTATCTGAATATCATGTACATCCCCGGTTCGGGAGAGACGGTGGTTTTCATGTCGGCATTTGTGGGCGCCTGCATCGGTTTTCTCTGGTACAACGCCTATCCCGCACAAGTATTTATGGGCGATACCGGTAGCCTCAGTTTGGGCGGCATCATCGCCGTTTTTGCCATTGTAATCCGCAAAGAGCTGCTCATCCCAATTCTATGTGGAATTTTTCTAGCAGAGAACCTTAGCGTAATGCTGCAGGTGAGCTACTTCAAATACACCAAGAGAAAATTTGGGGAGGGGCGCAGAATATTCAAGATGTCGCCGCTGCATCACCATTACCAGAAACTCGGTTACCACGAAAGCAAGATTGTTACACGCTTTTGGATTGTAGGCATCATGCTGGCCGTACTCACTATTGTAACGCTTAAGCTGCGATGATGTCTGCTGATCTACTCATACTTGGAGGAGGTGAAAGCGGCGTTGGCGCGGCCTTATTGGGGCATGCCCTCGGTTGGAAGGTGCTGCTGAGCGATGGCGGCACGCTCAAACCAAAATATCGGGAAGAACTCAAGGCCAGAGGCATCCAGTTTGAAGAAGGTGGCCACCACTTTCATCAAGACTTCAATGGCACGGTGGTGAAAAGTCCGGGTATACCGGGCACGGCTGCGGCGGTTCAACAACTGCGCAAGCAAGGCGCAGAGATCATCTCTGAGATTGAATGGGCCAGCAGGCATTGCCAAGGCACTATGGTGGCCATTACCGGAAGCAACGGCAAAACCACTACTACCTTATTGACCCACCATTTGCTAAAAGCGGCCGGTATGGACGTGGCCATGGCGGGCAATGTAGGCACCAGTATGGCGCGTCTGTTGGCCGAGGGAGACCACGCTTTTTGGGTGCTGGAAGTGAGCAGCTTTCAACTAGATGATGTGGTGCACTTCAAGCCCAAAGTGGCGGCCATCCTCAACATCACCCCTGATCACCTCGACCGCTATGGCTATCAACTCGATGCCTATGCCGATGCCAAAGCACGCATCGCTATGAACCAAGATGAGAACGACTGGCTCATCATTCCGAAGAACGACCCATTGGTAGCTGCCGCACTTGAGCGCCATCCTGCGCGCAGCCATAAACTCTACTTCGGCGAGAGGCCCCTGTTGGCAGGGGAAGAAGGCGCCGGTATTCACACCAACAACATCATCCACATCCAATTGAAAAACCAAGAACCCATGGAAATTTTCGAACTCGCCCTGGAAGGCAAGCACAACAAGTACAATTCCATGGCCTCGGCACTCGCCGCTCGCGCTTTGGAAGTCCGCAAGCAGACCATTCGCGAGGCCCTCCTGAATTTTGAAAATGCGCCCCACCGTTTAGAGAGCGTGCTCACAATAAGCGGAGTAGAGTACATCAACGATTCAAAGGCCACCAATGTAAACTCTTGCTGGTATGCCCTAGAAAGCATGAACCGACCGGTGGTATGGATAGCCGGAGGGGTAGACAAAGGCAATCAGTATGACGAGCTGAGTGAATTGGTCAAGCAGAAAGTGAAAGCGCTGGTTTGCTTAGGCAAAGACAATATGAAGCTCATCAACAGCTTTAAAGATTCAGTAGACATTATTGCTGAAACCGATAGCATGGCGGCGGCAGTGCAAACAGCTCATTCTATTGCGAGAAAGGGTGATGTAGTGCTGCTCTCCCCGGCCTGTGCCA
Organism: uncultured Chryseobacterium sp.; assembly: GCA_964507215.1. GTDB lineage: Bacteria > Bacteroidota > Bacteroidia > Flavobacteriales > Schleiferiaceae > RFXV01. The sequence goes on from CAZDPF010000141.1 coordinate 4,732, forward strand.
GTTTCGACCTCTTTAATGGCTACGAAGACCGCGGAGATCAATTCAAATCGCTCGTTCGTCAGTTGTGAAAGAGCTCAAGCTGAAAATAGACGGTGATAAGTCATTGTGGGTTATAAGTATTGCCCTGGCAATCACTTCCTTACTGGCCGTTTTCAGTGCAAGCAGTCATCTCGCTGCCCAAGGATCTGGCAGTATGGCCAAGATCATGGTGAAGCATTTGGGCTTTCTTGTTACCGGTTTTGTAGTGATGTACATCGCGCATCGGCAACCTTATCGTCGCTATGGTCCGCTTTCCTTAATTCTCTTGCCACTGGTGGTATTTCTCTTGGTGCTCACCTTGCTGCAGGGCCAAACCATTAACGATGCCAACGCCAGCAGATGGCTTCGCGTAGGAGGCTTCACTTTTCAAACCTCGGCTTTGGCCAGTCTGGTATTGTTGATTTACATCGCCCGATACCTCACCCAGAACATTGGCAAGCATCGGCTACGGCACAGCCTAGTCTTTCTAATCATCCCCATTTTAGGGGTGTGCGGATTGGTGTTGCCGGCCAACTTAAGTACCGCAGCCATCATTTTTACGTTGAGTATGATGCTGATGTTCATTGGTCAGTATCCCATCAAATACCTCTTGGGTATACTGCTATCCGGACTGCTTTTGCTGGCCATGTTTATTCTTCTGGTGAAAGCATTTCCTGGAATCAGCAATCGGGTAGATACCTGGGAAAGCAGAATTGAAAGCTTTGTAAATGGTACTTCTGAAGACGGTTACCAAGTAGAAAAGGCGCGAATGGCCATAGCCAATGGAGGGGTGCTGGGCCGAGGCGCAGGAAAAAGTGTGCACAAGAACTTTTTACCGCAGTCGAATTCAGATTTTATCTACGCGGTAATATTAGAGGAATACGGATTGGTAGGCGGATTGGTAGTGCTCGTGCTATATGTAATGCTCTTTGTTCGCATTCTTCGCATAGCCACCAAGGCTCCAACCTTCTTTGGCAGTTTGCTCACAGTGGCTGGAGGTTCTGGAATCATGTTACAGGCCTTTGTGAATATGGGAGTTGCTGTCAATATTTTTCCTGTTACCGGCCAAACCCTTCCATTGATTTCTGCGGGTGGAAGCTCTATCTGGATGAGCTTTATGGCATTGGGCATCATATTGAGCGTAAGCCGATCTTTTGAGGAAGAAGAAATCAATGGAAAGGTTTGGCCGGTAACAGGAAAAATA
>CAZDPF010000142.1:0-5951 GCA_964507215.1 uncultured Chryseobacterium sp.
AATGCCACCAACTCCATCGACCTGCGTGGAGAAAGCTCTTATCAAGCAGCGCTGCAAATCAAGGTAGACGGTGCTACAGTGGCACAAGTGGGCAGTGGAAAGGTGGTAGAATTTCAATTTGAAGGGGCTTCCTACAGCAGAGGCACCTATGCCATCAGTTTGGAAGCAGATACCGGAACAGGCTATTTTGTAACAGATCAACTCAGTGTGGTTCGCCGTTCAGGAGTGATTGCTCAACCCGTTCCGGCGGGTATGGAAGATGGCATTACTGTGCTTTCTCCAACCGAAGTACACCTTCAGCTTCGCGCGCCAGGCAAGCCTTGGGCCTTTGTGTTGGGCGACTTCAATAACTGGCAACTCGATTCTGCTTATTTGATGACGCCCACCCCTGATGGCCAAACTTTTTGGATCAGAATTGACGGCCTCAATCCGCAGTCGCGCTATCGTTTTCAATATTATGTAGGGCCCAACGGAACCAAAATCGCCGATCCCTACAGCGAACTCATTCTCGACCCTTGGAACGACCAGTACATCGACCAACAGACCTATCCCAACCGCCCTTTTTATCCTGCTGGGCAATCAGGTTTTGTAACGGTTTTTCAAACGGGTGAAGCGCCCTACAATTGGGACAATAGCATTTCTTATTCACGACCTGATCAAAGAGATCTGGCCATTTACGAACTCCTTGTTCGCGATTTTGATGACCGTCACACATGGCAATCGTTGATCGATCGGATGGAGTACTTCGAAGAATTGCAAGTGAATGCCATCCAACTAATGCCGGTGCAAGAGTTTGAAGGCAACGAAAGCTGGGGGTACAATCCTTCTCACATGCTTGCGGCTGATAAGTACTACGGTCCACAAAACGACCTCAAGCGTTTCATAGAAGAGTGTCACCGCCGCGGAATTGCCGTGATCCTCGACATCACCCTTAACCACCAATTCGGACAAAGTCCGCTGTGCCAATTGTACTGGGACGATGTGAATAACCGTCCGGCAGCCGATAATCCATGGTTCAATCCCATCCCCAAACACCCGTACAATGTGGGCTATGATATGAATCATGACAGTCCGCACACCCAATATTTTAGCAAGCGCGTTTTAAGACACTGGCTTGAAGAATACCGCGTAGATGGTTTCCGGGTAGATATGTCAAAAGGCTTCACCCAGAACAATACGCTTGGAGATGTTTCCGCTTGGAATGCCTACGATCAAAACCGCATCAATCGTTTAACAGATTACGGCAATTACGTTTGGTCAATCACCCCGGGAGCCTATATGATTTTAGAACACTTCGCTGACAATAGCGAAGAAGCAGCACTTTCCAACAACGGCTTTATGCTGTGGGGCGATATGAATTACTCTTATAGCCAAGCCGTAATGGGGTATGCCAACGATTTAAGTGGAACCTTGGCCGCCAATCGAGGCTGGTGGGGAAAGAACCTTGTGGCGTATATGGAAAGCCATGACGAAGAGCGCGTGGTGTATGAAGCCAAGATGTACGGCAACTCCACCGTAGGCCACAATACGCGCGATATCAATACCGCTATTGCTCGCAGTGCCATGGGTGCTGTGCTGCTTTTCGCCACTCCAGGGCCCAAAATGCTCTGGCAGTTTGGCGAGTTGGGTTATGATTATAGCATTGACTTCTGCATAGGTGATAGCACCATTTCCTATGGTTGCCATATTGGTAACAAACCCATTCGGTGGGATTATTTCGAAGATCCCGCGCGAAGAGCCACGTTCAACACCTATGCTGATATCATTTATCTCAAGAAAACCCAGCCGGCCTTCCGCAATGATCCGATTGATTATTTCATGGGTGGCTTGGTCAAAACCATTCGCCTACAAGAGGGCAATAGGCACTTTGTTATTGTGGCTAACACAGATGTAGCCACCCAAACTCCTTCCGTTTACTTCCCCTTTGGTGGTACGTGGTATTCGCTTTTGCAAGCAGACAGTCTGCAAGTAGGAGGCAACTTCCAGCAACTGATTCTCGGTCCGGGCGAATACCGGGTATTCTCCAACGACAATATTCCTGTGCCCAATGCACCTTTTGCCCCAGACCTCGTACCAGACAATATGGGGATCTGCCATTTGAATGGTGAGACCTTAAATGCAGCCCCTGGTTTTGGTCCATACACTTGGAGCAACGGCAGTACAGGCGCTAGTTTGAATGTCACCCAAGATGGTTGGTACGCGGTGAGTATTACCAATGCTTTTGGCAAGGTGTATACAGACAGTGTGTACGTGAATATAGACTGTGTTACGCCGGCTATTGGCACAGATGCTCCGCAACTGGTTACGGCCAACAGCGCCCGTTTTTCAGGAGAAGTCATTAGCAATGGCAGCTCGGCGCTTACCGCAGTGGGCTTTGTTTATGGCACTTCACCCAATCCAACCTTGGCGAATGGAGTGGTGAGTTTGGCTCCAGCAAGCGGAGCTTTTAGCGGAAATGCCAGCGGCCTATTTCCCGGAATTACTTATTACGTACGCGCTTTTGCCACCAATGCAGGAGGTACGGCCTACGGCAATAGTCACACCTTTACTACCGCTTCGGGCAATTACGATCTCACTTTCCGTGTAGATATGCGCAACGAAACCATCAGTCCAGATGGGGTTTTTGTTGCGGGTGATTTTCAGGTAATCGGTGGCTATCCAAACAATTGGGATCCCAGTGCGTGTGCGATGGTCGATGCTGATGGTGATTCGATTTACGAGTTTACCGTTAACCTCCCTGCTGGCAATTATGAATTCAAATTCATCAATGGCAACAACTGGAATGGAGGCGAAAGCGTACCCGGAGCATGCGCGGTGAATAACAATCGCAGCATTGCTTTGAACAACGATCTCGCCATGACTGCCCCTTGTTTTGGCACTTGCGGACCTTGTGATACTGTGAGCAGTGGTCTTTTCAATCTCACTTTCCGGGTAGATATGCGCGGCGAAGTGGTGAGCGCCAATGGCGTGCATGTAGCAGGTAACTTCCAGTTGGCGGCAGGGTATGCCTCAGATTGGAATCCGGCATTGACCGAACTGCTCGATGCTGATGGCGATTCGATTTACGAATTAACAGTCACTGTACCCGCAGGCAGCTATGAATACAAGTTTATAAATGGCAATGCCTGGGGCGCCGATGAAAGTGTTCCACTGGCCTGCAATGTCAATGGCAATCGCGGCGTAGACGTACAGTCTGATATGGGTGCACCCTTGGTTTGCTTCAGCAGTTGTACGCCTTGCAATAGCGGTCCGGTACCCACGGTGGATATCACATTCCAAGTAGATATGTCCAATGCGGGTATTTCACCCAATGGCGTCCACATTGCCGGCAACTTCCAAGCAGCCGCTGGTTTCGGCGCCGATTGGAATCCGGCTACTACCGCCATGACAGATCTGGATGGCGACAGCATTTACACCCTCACGGTAACCATTCCTGCAGGCACGTATCAATACAAGTTCATCAATGGCAATGCTTGGGGTAGCGATGAGAATGTTCCCGGCACTTGTGCCACTGGCTTCAACCGCGAAGTAACTGCCACTGGCAATATGACGCTTCCGGTGGTGTGCTTTGCCAGCTGTGGAAGCTGCCAGAATCTGCCTCCCCAAACTTTGTACAGCCTCACCTTCCAAGTAGATATGGGGCAACAAGACAGCATCAGTCCGATGGGTGTTTACGTAGTAGGTGATTTTCAGTCGGAAGCTGGTTTTGGAGGCGATTGGAATCCTGCAGGCTCACCAATGACCGATGCCAATAACGATGGGGTTTGGGAGCTTACGGTACAAGTTCCGGCTGGCATATATGAGTACAAATTCCTCAATGGAAATTCCTGGTTGAACGAAGAGTCAGTGCCCAGTTACTGCTCTTTCAATAACAACCGAAGCTTCCTGTTCTCAGGAGACACCACCCTTCCGGCAGTTTGTTTCTCTGCCTGTGAGCCCTGCTCCGCCATTCCGCCTTCTGCTTTCGATCTCACTTTCAAGGTAGATATGCGCAATGAAACGGTAAGTCCGAACGGGGTGTTCGTAGCGGGTAATTTCCTCATTGCGGCCGGACTCGATTCCGTGCATTGGAGGCCTGATGGACTGCAATTGCTTGATGGAGATGGTGATACGGTTTATGAGGCTACGGTTACCCTACCTCCTGGCGTGTATGAATACAAGTTCCTCAACGGGAATACTTGGAATGATGAAGAAATTATCAGCGGAAGCTGCGTTTCTGGTACGAACCGAGTGATCATGCTGGTAGCCGATCAAGTGCTTCCAGAAGTGTGTTTCGCGAGCTGTGGAAGCTGCCAAGCGCTGCCTCCGCCTCCTGCCAATTACAGCTTGACTTTCCAAGTAGATATGCGCGGAGAGTTGGTAAGCGCAGATGGTGTGCATGTAGCCGGTAACTTCCAAGTGGCGGCGGGCTATGCCAGCGATTGGGATCCGGCAACTGCGGCGCTCACTGATTTGGATGGCGATAGCATTTACACCCTCACAGTAAGTGTTCCGGCGGGTACCTATGAGTACAAGTTTATCAATGGAAATGCTTGGGGAAGTGATGAGATTCTTCTCGGATTAAGCTGCGAAGTCAATGGCAATCGTTCAGTGCAGCTCAATTCAGATTCTACGCTATCAGCCGTTTGCTTCGAAAGCTGTGCGCCTTGTTCTGTTGTGCCATCTACTTTCGATCTCACCTTCCAAGTAGACATGCGGAGAAGGAGCATCAGCCCCAATGGCATCCATGTAGCGGGTAATTTCCAGCTTGCTGCAGGCTATGCAGCCAATTGGGATCCTTCCCTCACCGCCTTAACAGATCTTGATGGCGATAGCATCTACACCCTCACGGTAAGTGTTCCTGCAGGTAGTTATGAGTACAAATTCATCAATGGCAACGCCTGGGGCAGCGATGAGAATATGTGGAGCCAAGCCTGTCAGGTGAATGGCAACAGAAGCGTTACAGTAAGTGCCAACACCACCCTCGATGCGGTATGTTTTGAAAGTTGCAGTCCTTGCAATTTCGGTCCGGTCAATAGTTACACGGTCACTTTCCGAGTGAACATGCAGAACGAAGCCGTAAGTGCAGACGGTGTGCATATAGCTGGTAACTTCCAGGCAGCTGCAGGCTATGCCAATGATTGGGATCCGTCGGGTTCTCCCATGACAGATGCAGACGGCGACAGTATCTATGAACTGACGGTCACCATACCAATGGGTACGTACGAATACAAATTCATCAATGGCAATGCGTGGGGGAATGATGAGTCGGTTCCAGTGGCTTGTGCAACTGGTTTCAATAGAAGTTTGAGCCTTTCCTCTGACACCACCTTAGCAGCCTATTGTTTCGGCAGTTGCAGTAGCTGTACAACCATAGTAGTGGTTGTAGCACCAACGGTGACAACCCTTCCTGTACAGAACTTGGGGATCAATACCGCTGAAGTGGGTGGAGATGTAACCGACGATGGCGGAGCAGGTGTTATCCTTCGCGGCGTATTGTACGGCACCCAGGCCATGCCTGACTTTGCGGATAATAGCACCACCAATGGCAGCGGTTTGGGCAGTTTCAGCAGTCCTCTTAGCGGCTTGATGGCGTCAACCACCTATTTCTATCGTGCCTATGCCATCAACAGTGTTGATACGGCTTATGGCAGCGAAATGAGCTTTACAACATTGCCCATGGTGAGTGCCCCAAGCGTGAGCACGGGCAATGCCTCTTCGGTTGATTCTAACACTGCTACTTTGAATGGCGCTGTCACAAGTGACGGAGGCGCGGGAATTATCTCAAGAGGATTCTGCTATGCCTTGAGTCCATCACCTGACTTAAGCGATTCAGTAGTGACCAGCAGTCCTGGTACAGGCAGTTACTCTGTTCAGATTTCTGGATTGCAAGCGGCTACCACCTATTACTTCCGTGCTTTTGCCACCAATTCTGAGGGCACTAGCTTCGGACAGGAGAGTAGTTTTACTAC
>CAZDPF010000143.1:0-5718 GCA_964507215.1 uncultured Chryseobacterium sp.
ACTGGCCATAGCTCTGATGAGTTTTGGCGTGTATTGGTAATCAGGGTGAACCATGATAACAATATCGCAATCGAGTTCAAGCGCTTTGTTGTAGCAGCTCTTTTGATTGCCTCCATACCCCTTGTTCACATCGTGTACCACCACGTGATGAATACCCAAGCGATGGGCTTCTTCTACCGTATTGTCGTGGCTGCGATCATCCACCAAAATTACCTCGTCTACAATGTCGAGAGGGATTTCCTGATAGGTCTTCTCAAGTGTTTTTCCTGCGTTGTAGGCGGGCATCACCACCGCAACTTTGTGCTTCCCGATCATAGGCTGGATGTGAGCAACAAAACTATTCATTATACCCCCTTTTCGCCTATGGAGCGAACCGAATCAATTTTATTTAGTTTTAGCCCTGAGGCAACATATAGGTTATGCAGCAGCTGAAGTGGCTCATTCTGGGTGCCATTTTTCTTTTGGCCAATTCGGCTAAGGCCCAGATTGAAGGAGTGGTGCGTGACGAGCTCAAAGAGCCCGTGGCCGGCGCCAGCGTGTTGATAGAAGGCACCAAAATAGGAGCAGTCACCGACTTTGATGGCCGTTTTTCCATCGATTACAAGGGAAATTACCCCGTTGTTTTGGTGGTGCAGTTCATTGGTTATGCCGACGAAAAGGTGAATGTGGCTAAACCCGAAAAGAACATTCAGGTGCGTTTGCAGCCCGATTCGGAAGTGCTCACAGAAGTATCTGTTGTGGAACGCAGACTGAGTGAAAAACAAAAGGAATCTGCGCTCACCGTTGAGGCCATGGACGCGCTGGCCATTAAGGAAACGCCCTCTGTAAGCTTCTATGAAGGTCTGGGCAACTTGAAAGGCGTAGACCTTACCTCTGCCAGTATCGGATTTAAAGTGATCAATACCCGTGGCTTTAACAGCACCTCTCCAGTGCGTTCGTTGCAGTTAATTGATGGCGTAGACAACCAAGCACCAGGATTGAACTTTTCTTTGGGAAATTTCCTTGGGGCTTCAGAGTTGGATGTGATGAATGTAGATGTCATTGCTGGCGCAAGCACCGCTTTCTACGGTCCGAATGCCTTCAATGGGGTGATTGCCATGACCACCAAGAACCCTTTCTATTTCACGGGACTGGATGTTTCTTACAAAGTGGGCGAAAGGAATCTTCACGAGTTTGCCGTGCGCTGGGCAGATAAGTTTCAAAACGACGAAGGCGAAGACAAGTGGGCGTACAAACTCAACGCCTACTACCTCACCGCCGATGATTGGGTGGCAGATAATCTCGATGCCACTTTCGACTCACCCAATCCGGAATGGAACCCAGGCGGCTACGATGCGGTCAATCGCTATGGAGACGAGCGAGGCTACCTCACTCCCGGTGACCCGCGCAGCTATCCCGGTTTGGGCAGTTTCCATCGTCAAGGGATTGAAGAGATTCACGTGGTGGATTATGACACCCGCAACCTCAAGTTAAACACAGCAGTTCATTATCGTTTTCGTCCAGATCTGGAACTGAGTTACGCTTTCAATTTTGGTTACGGAACAACGGTTTATCAAGGAGACAATCGATACAGTCTCAAAGACATTCAGTTCTTCCAGAACAAGCTAGAATTGGCTAAAAAAGACAAATGGTTCATAAGGGCGTATGCCACCAATGAGAATGCGGGAAATAGCTATGATGCCTACTTCACTGCGCTTCGGATGCAAGATTCTGTGCAACGTGGCGATACTTGGGCCAATAATTACTCCCAACTATGGAATTTGCCGCCGAATAATTTCGGACAACAAGTGCGCAATCTACCCGGCTACCCTGATGAAACCCTTCCGCTAGAAGAGTACAATAGGCAGATGGAGGCCTTTGTACAAGACAATCTTCAAACGCTAACGGAGTTCCATCGGATCAATGGCAATGCGCTTCAGATTCCTTCTCTTACCCCGGGAACCCCCGAATTTCAAGCCCTGTTTGATCATATTCGGTCCACCTCATTTGCCCGCGGAGGGGCTTTGCTAGAAGACCGTTCAGCGCTCTACCATTTGCAAGGCGAATACAAGTTTGATGAAACTGATTGGGGGCTCTTCCGTGTAGGCGGTAACGGCCGCATTTACACGCCCAATTCCAACGGAACCATTTTCGCCGACACCAACGGCCGCAGCATTTCCAATTATGAATTTGGTATGTACGGTGGATGGGAAAAGCGCTTCTTCCGCAAGCGTTTGAAAACCAGCGTGACCATGCGTGTAGACAAAAACCAGAACTTCGACTTTTTGGTTTCTCCTGCCCTTTCGCTAGTGTATGAAGCGGATGATATCAACACCCTTCGCTTCAGCATGTCTTCCGCCATTCGCAATCCCACGCTTCAAGACCAATACCTCTACTACAATGCGGGTCCTGCCAGATTGTTGGGTAATCTAGATGGGTATGAAAATCTCATCACCATAGATGATTTGGAGAATTTCCTCAGCCTACCCGTGACCGAGCGACAAACCTATCAGTTCGACTATTTCAACGTAAACCCCATCAAGCCAGAGCGGGTGCAAACCGCAGAATTTGGCTATCGCACCACTTTGTTTGAAGCGGTTTATGTTGACCTCAATTACTACTATTCATGGTACCAAGACTTTATTGGATTCGTAATCGGACTAGATATCAACGAAGACCAAATTCCTTGTCCTTGCGATGTAGACGCTTACCGCATCAGCACCAATGCTACTGATCAAGTGACCACCCAAGGCTTCTCTGCAGGCTTGAACTATTACTTTGGCAAATACTATATGATCAGCGGAAACTACACCTGGAATGTATTGAACACCGCTACCGATGACCCCATCATTCCGGCTTTCAACACCCCAGAGAACAAATACAACATCAGCTTTGGGGCAAGGGAAATACCGCTTTGGGACAATCCTTTTGGCTTCAATCTCACCTATAAATGGATTCAAGGTTTCATCTTTGAAGGCAGTCCGCAATTCACCGGACCCATTGACAGCTACGATCTGTTGGATGCCCAGTTGAATTACCAAATCAAAAAGATAGATACTACGGTAAAACTGGGTGCGAGCAACTTATTGGACAACAAAGTGTTTCAAGTATATGGCGGACCGAGAGTAGGTAGGCTGGCCTATCTCTCTTTCCTCTTTGAGCTCGACTAGTGCGTGCCACTTAAAATTGTAAATTCCCCAGCGTCAAACACAAACACAGATTATGAAACAACCACTATTCAAAGCAGCGCTTCCCATGCTTGTAGCAGGCATGATGGCAAATGCACAAGTACGCTATGTTGACGACGTCTTTTCAGACGATCAAATCGTAGTCACTGATGACGTCTTCTACGGCATGAACTTTAGCGCCTATGTACCCGCCAGTTTGGGTGGACCACAGGTTATTCCATTGTTTTCAGACGTCTACATGCCAGACCCTACGGTAGACGCAGAGATGAACCGTCCGGTGGTGATCTATTTGCACACTGGTAGCTTCCTGCCCAAAGGTTTGGTGTCTCCAATGGGATTCCAAAAAGACAGTGCGGCAGTTGAGATCTGCACGCGCTTGGCCAAGAAAGGCTATGTGGCCATTTCTGCTACCTATCGTTTGGGATGGCAGGCTGATAACACCACCAACCTCGATTTGCGTCGTGGTTCTAACCTGATGGCCGTCTATAACGCGGTACAAGATGCCAAGACCGCCGTTCGTTTTGTTCGTGCGTCTAAGCAAGCACAATTGCCCCAGCTTCCAGCAATTGATCCATTCCACGTAGATCCTGCCAACATCATGTTGATCGGTCAGGGTTCAGGTGGATACATCACCCTGGCTTATGGAGCTTTGAATAACTTGAACGAAATCACAGGTCCTAGCAAGTTTCAATACCAGAATACCACCGGTATTTTCGGAGGCACTGTTAGTCCCGGCGATCCTTATGTAGACACTGCGGTAGTTGGTGATTGGAATGGCTTTGGTGGCGTTGCTACTATCAGCGGAACCAATCCCAATACTGGTTTGCCCGCTATTGATTTCACTCAGCCCGGAAGAAATATTGAGAACTATCCTGGTGTTCCTGATGCCGTTAGTTTGGTAATGAATATGGGTGGTGCCTTGGGCGATAGCGCTTGGGCCAATGCGGGTGAAGCACCTGTAGTAAGCGTACATTGCCGTTATGATTTCTATGCTCCGTTCTACCGCGGAATGGTGCGTGTTCCAGTGAACGGTCAGTTCTGGGATGTAGTAGATGTTGCGGGTAGCCACACTGCCGTTAAAACAGCCAACATCACCGGTAACAACAGCCTCTTCGTGAATGCAGGTTACAATGATGTGTACACCCAAAAAGCCTTGAACAACCGCTTCAACATCGGTCAGCAAGAGGGCATCTACACTATAAACATCCCTCCCGCAAATCCTGCTTTGCCTTTCCAAGTAAACAGCAATCCTTGGGATTTTTGGGATCCAAGCGATCCATTGGGTGTTAATGAAACCAATCCCAACAACAAAGCTGTTGCCTTGGCTTACATTGATACAGTAATGGGTTATTTCATTCCACGTATGGCCACTGTTTTGAGCGCCAATGGTGTTCCTGTGGGCATGGATGAGTTCAGCCAGAACGATCTTGATTTGGATATTTATCCCAATCCCGCCAATGAATATGTGACTGTTCGCAGTCGTTCAGGCGAGATTCAAGAGATCCGTTTGATGGATATCACCGGTAAAACTGTTCGTCTGCTCGAAGAGCGCACTGAAGAAGTTCGGGTGAATCTAGAAGATTTACGCGCCGGAGTATATCTCATTTCTGTTCGCACAGAAGAAGGACAAACTTTCCGCAAGCTCACCGTGCGCTAAACCACTCCTTTAGATGTTACGAAGCCGCCCTTCGGGGCGGTTTTTTGTTTGTAGGCAGTTTACGTTGATGCCCGCCCAACAGACTAGTTGGGAAGCAGTAAACTATTTCAAGTACTATGTGCTGCTTGCTGTCTTTCAAATGATCACTGCTTGTGAGTGACTACTCAATGAAGATTGTTTTGAAATTTCCTTTATGCCATGGGGAATAAAAGAAGATCACCTAACGATATTTCAAAGTCAAGCTTTCCCCCAATTAGAAGTACGCAAAGGCTGTTTATTATTCTCCTATTCCCCGAAAAGAGCACTTTCTCCAAGCACGGGTGGAGGCAGGGGTGAAGTATTGAATGAATGGAGACGGAAAGCAGCCTGCACTTCCACACCTGCTGTGCCTTTTTTGAAGAGCGAGGCTAGCGCTCTTTGAGCTTCTTCAAATGTTCCTCAATATCGCTCAGGTGCACACTCAAGGCTTTGATAGAAATCTGAATCTCTACAATAAGTACAGCCAGCGAAAGAATTAACAGCAACAGCCCAATGCCGAATACCCAGGTGGCGAGTACCATGTAGTGGATGTAAATGAAGAACATAGAGAATACGCAAAGCAATAAACTGCTGATCCCTAGTATTTGCATGGTACGCGTTAATCCCAATCGCAAGCGAAGATTTACAATTTGCACCAGCAGAGAGGCTTCCTTCCGCTCGTGGTATTTTTCATGAAGGTTTCTGATGACCGCCGCATAGGCCAAGAAGCGATTGGTATAGGCCAACATAATCAATGAGATGGCTGAGAATAGCAGTGCCGGAGTGGTTAAAGTAAGTTCTTCCATGATGAATTATAGCGCAAGGATAATAGGAAAGTTCGAAGGGCGATGAGGAGAAAAGCAAAAGCCGGTCGCC
>CAZDPF010000144.1:0-5551 GCA_964507215.1 uncultured Chryseobacterium sp.
CGCGTCAAAACTAATATTGGCATGCCCGAAGGCTGTTAATTCACTTTTAAGTTTTTGGATTTCTAGTAACATCATTTGACCTCTAGAATTCAGATTATCCTGACTTTTTCATCCCATCTATTTGGTCATTCATCCTCCATTTCTAGCCGTTTAGCGGAATCTTTGTACTGCAAGGCGCACAAAACCTTGGGCAATCGCGTCTTACTATAGATTATGCATTTGTTATCTTCTTCCATTTTCATCGCAGATATTTGCTATTCATCATTTCATTTGAAGGTGGACTTCAAGCTGCTTTATGCCTTACAATCATTCTGTGCTTACCGCGAGCGCAGTCCGTTAGAAGTGCAACGGAAAGCCTTGCAATTGGGCATAGCCGGCAGTGATTGGCCCCAATATGAGGAGCGATTGGTAGCCGATGATTTTCTTTCGGCCCACCGCTTTGCCCAGGTGTACGCCCGCAGCAAATGGAACCAAAACGGCTGGGGAAAATTGAAGATTGCGCAAGGGCTGAGGGCCAATGGTATACCAGAAAAAATGGCCGAAGAAGCACTGAATGATCTTCCTGAACATGCTTATGACGAGCAACTGTTTACTATTGCTCACCGCAAATGGGAGGCGCTCAAAAATGATCCACAAGCGTTCGCCAAAACTTGCCGCTATCTTCAGCAAAAAGGATATGAACCCGAACGCTTCTTGCCCTTGGTTCGCGAATGGCAGAGCCATCAAGGATGAGTAACCCATACCTTGCCTTGTTCCCGCCAAATCCACTCATCCGTATCCTCCTCTTTCACCCACCAACTCACCCAAGCCATACCTTTCAACGAAGTAGGTAATCCTACACTTCCTTGGGCTTCCTCTATCTCTCCTTTCACCAATAACCTCCCTTGGAAATCATACAATTCCCATCGCATAGTCGCATTGGCCTGTTCCCAGAACAATTGCTGTTGATTTAACCACCATCTAAATTCAGTAGTGGTGCCAGCATGGCGTTGTTTGAAATGGGGGAAAACTGGCGCTGATTGCACCGTAGGCACCAAAGGCTCAGAAATTTGATTGGGATACCAAATCGTATCGATGAGCAAACTGTAAAAAGGACTTCCATTATAGTTGTGCAGGGCAAAGAGCTTTATTGGAATTGCGGCTATTGCTTGTCCCAAGGGAAAATCAAAAGTGATTTGGCCGGTATCAATTAAGAATAATTGGGTTCCTGCGCCCATGGCCATGGGAAAGGCAGAATCTTGGGGTTGAAAGGACGTGTTTAGAGAAAGGAGGAGCGCAGGTTCTCCTTGCTCCATGGGGTTGAAATTGGGCCATTGCCATTGCATGCTGCCCATATTCCTGCCTTGGGTGCTCAGTTGAAAATAAGGAAGGCTCCATTGGGGAGCCGCCATAGCGGGAATGATGGTAAATGAAGTAGTATCTGCGTCTACAAAAAGACTTGGCTGGTCATAGGTGAGCCAACCATTGTCGGTATCTGCTACCCAATTTTGGTACTCACTCAATTGATGACCGCTGCGCAATCCGGCATAATGGCCGTTGTCTGATTCATCTAAATGGAAGGCAAATCCCTGAAGTTCATTGGGCAAGGCCGAGGTATTGGCATTGAATCGGTCGCTTGCCCACGCATTGGCATCGAAATTAATGGCGGCGATAAAATGAACGGAATCCAGATTCCCTTGAAAGGCGAATAACTGATCGCCAGACGAAGACAAGCCGTTCATGGCACCCGATACCTGACCACGATTGACCATACAGGGTAGTTGGCCGCATTCTACTACCATCACGCTTCCAGCCTTTAGTGGCTGATTCCCTTGATAGCTCCATGTTAAAGTAGATTCTGTAGTGAAACTAAATCCAAGGCTATCGCTGGCAGCCCAACCATTGTCTGTAAAGCTTATAGAAGTTCCAGGGGCTATCGACTTCCATACGACAAACGAAAAACCATCAGGTGCATCTGACCGATAGCTCAGAAATTGAAGATCCCCAGGACCAAGCTGGGTTTGGGAAATGCCAAGCAAAGGCAAGAGAATGATGGAAAGAACCCACCAATTGAGGGTAGAAATACTTCGCATGTTTTTTCTTGCAAAGAAGGGCGGCTGCACACCACAGCACTTTGAGGAAATTGTTGAGTACCCCTTTTATACCATACCATTTCCGGATCATTTGAGGTAACGCTTTTTCGGTATTTTTAAGTAAGAAGCAAGAATTCATGCACGAATACGTCCTTATGAATTACTTTTATACCCGATTAACCTCAACCTACACCTATGAAAACCAAGATTGGCGCACTGCTGCTAACAGCGGTAATGGGGCACTTGTCATTGATGGGGCAAGATGACTCCGGCGCAAGTAGCTCCTCTTCAAGCAGCGGCTTACTTGATCACAAACACGCGGTTGCGTTGGACTTCGGCATTCAAGGCATTGGTCTTGACTATGCGTACGCCTTCAATCCACACCTTGCTCTTCGCGCGGGTTTCATGACGTTGCCTATTTCGGTGACCAACTTGAATTACGACTTTGATGGCACCCAAACCGCCATCAATGCTAACGTGAATTTCACCCACCTCAGCGTGAAAGCTGATTGGTATCCTTGGGAAAGCAGCTCATTCAAGCTCATCGCCGGATTTGGCTATTTCCTCAACAACAACGCCGATGCCACCATCCTCTTAACCGATGCCATTTACTTTGGTGACGACACTGATGGGGATGGCAATGGCGATTTCGTTTTTGAGCCCGAAGACATCGGCCAGATTCAAATTGCCTTGGATTGGACCGACTTCAATCCGTACATCGGTTTTGGATTCGGACGGGCAGTGCCCAACAAATCCGTTGGCTTCGGCATGGACTTCGGGGCCTTCTACATGGGCTCACCTGATGTGAGCGTCAATGCCACCGGTATGCTCGAAGATACCAATGAAGAAGAAGCGGAATTGGAGGAAAACCTGAGCGCTTACGCCTGGTTGCCGCAAATCAACTTCAGACTCTCCTTCCGACTTTAACCAACAAGAACACACACAAATCGATAACCATGAAGAAAATCTTCGCATTCCTGGCGCTCTCGCTCTTCGCAGTAAGCTGTGGAGACCCCACTGCCATTTTGGATGATTTCACCATCCGCATCAAGCCCAATATCATGGATCACCTGGCCATGATTGACATCAAAGATGCCGATGACCCGTTAACCAACATTCCCAACCTCCAGATGACCATTGATGGCCCTTTGGCCGGTGATGTTTATGAGATTTCTGGTGCCCAACAATTCACCCTCATCGACGGTAGAATTACCATTGGTATTCATCCAAGAATCAATCCTACACCTGAGAACCCAGTGCGTATTCCTGTGGTGATTACTGGTGATGGATATTTGAGCAAGCGCAGGGTCATTGAGTTTACCGCAGAAGAGGAAGTACAATTGGTGGAAATTCCACTGGTTTCTGTAGCCAATCCTCCTACTGGTGTAAGCTTCAGCATTACGCCTGG
The DNA here is from genome assembly GCA_964507215.1 of uncultured Chryseobacterium sp. Classification (GTDB taxonomy): domain Bacteria; phylum Bacteroidota; class Bacteroidia; order Flavobacteriales; family Schleiferiaceae; genus RFXV01. Next base: position 3,481 of record CAZDPF010000144.1, read on the forward strand.
TATTAGCTTAACCGGTGGCTCTCTCCCTGCTCCTCAAAGTATTGTGGTGCCTCCCGGACAAGGAAGTACTACTGGTATGGAAATCGATTTGGATGCGGGAACCACTTTCTTTGATCGTCAAGGCAATGCCATCTCTGGAAGCAATTTAGAGGTTGTTGCTGGTCACTTCGACTCAGACAATGAGAGTTCTATGAATTCCTTCCCCGGTGGTTTCTCTGCTGATAGCATTCAACAAGCCGATGGATCTTTCCAAGGAGGTTCTTTCCAAACTGCTGGTTTTACCACTCTGGAGATGACTGTAGATGGACAAGAAGTAAAGAGCTTCAACCAACCCATTACTGTTACCATGGAAATCTCTCCAAATGCGCTTAATCCTAATACCGGACAGCCCATTGCATTGGGAGATATCATTCCCGTGTGGAGTTATGATGAAGTAGACGGCAAATGGGTTTTTGAGTCTGATGGTACCGTTCAACAAGGTCCAAATGGATTAGAAGTGAGCTATCAAACCACCCACTTGAGTTACTGGAACCTCGATTACTTTGCCCAATACTGCCCAAGCAGAAACCAACGCTTAGTATTTGATCTTCCTGGTTGGCCCAGCAGCGCGCGCAGAAACTTCAGGCTTCGTGTAGTATGGCCAGGAACGAATCAAGTAGTGGGTTATTGGGCGCAAACAACCAAAGAGCTGTATGATGGCTATGTGCTGAACTTGAACTATGTACCGAACAGACAGGTAGAGGTTAAGATCTTTGATTTACAAAACAATCAGGTAGGAAGTTCAGGGGTAGTGAACCTTTGTGGTGCCGGCGATGTGCCCATCACGGTGAATGCCACGCCTCCCGTTCAGAGCATCTTCTTCAGCCTAGAGGCGTATTGCCCCACCAATACCCAACTGGTCATTCGTCCACAAAATTTCCCTGTGTATTATCGGGTAAGTGGTACGAATACTGACTACTCTTTATTGGGTTGGGTAATTGGCGGACAGGGAAGCACTGACCAGGTAACGCTTAATAGCACCTATGATTTCCGGGCGTACTACGGAGGTGTTCAGGTGGATACCACGGTGAGAATCACCCAGACCAATTATCAAATCAGCTTGCCTTTCCAAGAGGTTTGTGATTTGTAATTCGTGGATTACAGCATTATTTAGCCGCCTTCGGGCGGCTATTTTTTTACAAATACCCGTGCTCATTTTCAAAACCCATTGAAACCTATACCTTTGCAGCACAACCCAAACTAGATGAAATACCTTAATTTTTTACTCGTGGCAAGTGCATTACACTTGTCTACAGTTGCTTTAGCGCAAGATGAGGGCGGGACAACCAGCTCTTCCTCAAGCAGCGGCTTACTTGATCACAAACACGCGGTTGCGTTGGACTTCGGCATTCAAGGCATTGGTCTTGACTATGCGTACGCCTTCAATCCACACCTTGCTCTTCGCGCGGGTTTCATGACGTTGCCTATTTCGGTGACCAACTTGAATTACGACTTTGATGGCACCCAAACCGCCATCAATGCTAACGTGAATTTCACCCACCTCAGCGTGAAAGCTGATTGGTATCCTTGGGAAAGCAGCTCATTCAAGCTCATCGCCGGATTTGGCTATTTCCTCAACAACAACGCCGATGCCACCATCCTCTTAACCGATGCCATTTACTTTGGTGACGACACTGATGGGGATGGCAATGGCGATTTCGTTTTTGAGCCCGAAGACATCGGCCAGATTCAAATTGCCTTGGATTGGACCGACTTCAATCCGTACATCGGTTTTGGATTCGGACGGGCAGTGCCCAACAAATCCGTTGGCTTCGGCATGGACTTCGGGGCCTTCTACATGGGCTCACCTGATGTGAGCGTCAATGCCACCGGTATGCTCGAAGATACCAATGAAGAAGAAGCGGAATTGGAGGAAAACCTGAGCGCTTACGCCTGGTTGCCGCAAATCAACTTCAGACTCTCCTTCCGACTTTAATTCAAACGACCCAAATCTTACAACCAAAACCAACAAGATGAAAAGAATAATCTCAATATCTCTCGTCGGACTCCTTTTCTGGAGTTGCGGGAACCC
>CAZDPF010000145.1:0-5504 GCA_964507215.1 uncultured Chryseobacterium sp.
CTTTGCCTTAATGGCCGGAAAAATGGCCGAAATTGCTGGTGATGACCCTGCTGCACTCTCTGAAGTTATTCAAGCCTTGGGGTGGTATGCCCTTACGGTGATCATCGGTTTGGCGCTCATGGTGTTTTTGGTTTATCCGTCCGTGGTGCGCTTGATGTTTCCAAAGCTCAGCTACAAAAAGTTCTTCCAAACCATTAGTCCGGCACAGTTTCTCGCTTTCTCCACCAGCAGCAGCGCGGCTACCCTTCCCGTTACCATGGAAGTAGTGAACGACAATCTCAAAATTCCCAAGCGTATTTCCTCCTTCGTACTGCCCATTGGCGCTACGGTAAATATGGATGGAACCAGCCTATACCAAGCCGTTGCCGTGGTCTTCTTGGCCCAATTTCACCTGCTCGATCTCAGCTTTGCCCAACAAGCTACCATTGTGCTCACTGCCACTTTGGCTTCCATCGGATCAGCGGCCGTTCCCAGTGCAGGACTAATTATGCTGATTATTGTTTTGGAGTCTGTTGGACTAAACCCTGCTTGGATTGCGTTGATATTTCCGGTAGACCGCATTTTGGATATGTGCCGAACGGTGGTTAACGTGACCGGAGACATCGCTGTTACTACGGCCATTGCCGCCAGCGAAAAAGCCCTTCCAGACGCATGATGGAACCATTGCTTGGGTGGAAACACCTCTTTCTTTCAGGACTCCTCTTCCTTACATTTTGGGTGCACGCGCAACCTGAATTGGGCGAGTGTGAACAAACGGTAGAACCCCTGGCTCAAACCCAATTGCCCAAAGCCCTGCGCGCTTGGAAAACAGGGAATATGCAGGAGGCGCAACGCTATCTGGAAAAGGCTGTAGATTTTGATCGCAACTATGCCCACGCCAATTATCTCTTAGGAGAGCTGTACTTGAGAAAAGGACAGATTCAAGGTACCCAAGCCATGTGGGAATTGACCCTGAAGCAATGTCCTGATTACAAAGCCGACCTGTATTTCTACCTAGGAATTATGTGCTTGGAAACGGGCAAGGAAAAGCGTGGAGAAGAATTGCTGACGGCCTATCTCAAACATCCAGATCGCGATCTGGCTTTGATTGACCAAGCCGAAGCCGCCTTGGCAGAAAGTCAAACCCTGGCCCGCCTGAAAGCCAATCCCGTTCCTTTTGATCCACGTCCGGTGCCCGGAATTTCCACGCCTGTAGATGAGTATTTGGGATGCATCTCCCCAGATATGCAACTGTTCTTCTTCACGCGGCGGTCTCGAAAGAGAAACAAATACGAAGGGCCTGCTGGCGGTACGCGTTTGGTAGAAGAATTCAGCTACAGCGAAAAAGCAGGGAAACGCTTTCCGGAAGGAGAGGCCCTCCCCCTGCCCTTCAACAACAATTTCAACGAAGGTGGACCGTCGATAACGGCTTCCAATCGCGAACTCTATTTTACGGTTTGCCAACCCAACGATACCGGCTATCTGAATTGCGACATCTGGTACAGCGTGAAAACCTACAACGATTGGGAAGCATTAAAACCATTGCCGATGCCCATCAATCGCCCTGATAGTTGGGAATCGCAGCCTTCCGTTTCTGCCAATGGCGATCAGCTCTTCTTTGCGAGCAATCGGAAAGAGGGCTCAGGTGGAATTGATTTGTACTATTGTGAAAGACAGGCGGATGGCAAATGGGGACCTCCTGTGAATATGGGCCGCACCATCAATACTTCCGGTGATGAAAAAACACCGTTCATCCATTCTGATAGCCGTACGCTGTATTTCAGTTCTAACGGTCATGCGGGCGTTGGCGGTTTTGACATTTTCTTCACCAAACAAGTGGATGGTGTTTGGCAAAAACCCCAAAACATTGGCTATCCCATCAACAATGAATCAGATAACCTGGGGCTATTTGTGAGTCTGGATGGGGAGCGCGCCTACTTTTCTACGCGGCATGAAGGCGGACGAAAAGACTACGACATCTTTCAATTTTCCTTGCCCGCGCAGGCGCGTCCTGAGCAAGTGGCATTGGTAAAAGGCAGTGTGAAAGATGGCAATGGGAGACCAAAACCAGATGCTGCGGTTGAAGTGCGAAACTTGAAAACCAATGAAGTGCAGCGGATCCGTGTAGATGAAAGCAGCGGAGAATATGCAGCCGCTGTTCGGGTGAGCAACGGTCAAGAGCATTTAATAACGGTAAAAGACAAAGGAGCTGCTTTTAGTTCAAAGTATGTTTCAGCGCAACAAGCGGCTACGGAAGAAACCCCTGTTATTCAAGCAGATTTAGAAATTCAGCCTTTGGAACAAGACAAGGAATACCGCTTGAACGACATCTATTTTTCGAGCAATAGCGCCGAATTGAACAATGCGGCCCAGGCTATCCTGAGCGCATTTATTGAATTTATGCACGAGAACCCCAAAGTGAAGGTGGAAATACAAGGGCATACCGATGAAGTGGGAAGCGCTTCAGCCAACCTTGAACTTTCGGCACAACGGGCCAAATCGGTCTATGATTATTTGGTACAAAATGGCATTGAAAGCGCGCGGCTGCGCCACAAAGGCTTTGGCGAAACACGGCCGGTAGCTGACAACAGCACGGCAGAAGGCAAGGCCCAGAACCGCCGAACTGTTTTTGTAATCACCTCACAGTAGTCCGTTGAACTGATTGCTGAGCGCAGGGCGGAAGAGTTTGAAACTTACCCGATCAAAGAAATACTCTGCGTCTCCCAGATTGTTGAATTCAAAACGTCGCTTCTTGTAAATCAAACCCAAGAACGAGATTCTCATAACTACCACATACAAACGATCATTCTGAAGCATTAACATTAACGAGGCTTTGCGCTCGTCTCTTCGCTTGATCATTCGGACGCCCCTAATGCGACGCTCCATAATTTTCAGACATAAAAAAACCGCTTGCAAGAAGCGGCTTTACTATTAATCTGCTGTGAAGCTTACATTCTCTTTTCCTTAATACGAGCGGCCTTACCGGTGAGATCGCGCTGGTAGAAGATGCGCGCACGGCGTACTTGACCACGGCGGTTCATCTCAATTTTCTCAATAGAAGGAGCGTTTACCGGGAAGATACGTTCTACCCCAACGCTTCCAGACATCTTGCGAATGGTGAAGGTTTCGGTTACACCGGCTCCACGACGTTGGAGTACCACCCCTTTAAAAAACTGGGTACGTACTTTTTGTCCTTCGCGAATTTGGTAGTAAACGGTGATGGTGTCACCTGCTTTGAAATCAGGAAGATCTTTGCGCTCTACGTACTGATCTTCCACATACTTGATCAACTGTTCCATGATCTGGGGTCAATTGTTTTCCGATTGCCGACGTACATTCACTCTGAATCAGCGGTTGGTCAACCGTCCCGTTTTGGGGCTGCGAAGATAGGCAAACTCCTCATATTTAAAAGTTTTGTTGAACAACTTTACGAGGGTGTATTTCTCCTGTAAACTCCTTCCTCCGCCTTAGTTTTGCACCCCCATGAAAGAGAAAGACTGGTTTGTTATTTATACCCGTGCACGCACTGAGAAGAAATCTGCCATCAGTCTAGAAAAAATGGGCGTGGAAGTGTATTGTCCGCTTCGCAAAACGCGCAGGAAATGGAGTGATCGGTGGAAATGGGTGGAGGAACCGCTCTTCACCTCCTATCTATTTATTCGCATTGCAGAAAGTCAAAGACACGACATTTTTATCATCCCTTCTGTAGTGCGCTATGTGCATTGGCTTGGCAAGCCGGCCAAAGTACGCGATGAAGAGTTGAACGAATTGCGCAAATGGCTGGGCGAATTTGAACACGAAGCCATCTCACTGCACTTCCAAGCCCAAGACCAAATAAGAGTGAGCAGCGGACCACTGATGGATGTAAAAGGAACAGTGGTGCAGCAGAAGGGACAAATACTCATCTTGCGTATTGAAGGCATTGGCGCCGAAGTACGGGTAGACTTGCGAAAAAATGCTGTAGATAAGGTGAAAGAAGTCTGAACCTTGAGCGCTGTTATTCTTCGCCTTCCAACAAATCTGGTCGTCTAGACTGGGTACGCAAAAGGGCTTGTTCTTCTCGCCAAGCCTCAATTTTATCTTGATGTCCGCTGAGCAATATTTCTGGTACTTGCCAGCCCCTGTATTCAGCCGGTCGCGTATACACCGGAGGCGCTAACAGTCCGTCTTGAAAAGAATCGGTCAAGGCCGATGATTCATCGTTCAACACCCCTGGGATCAGTCTGATTACGGCATCGGCCACAACCGCCGCGGCCAGCTCACCGCCTGACAGCACATAATCGCCAATAGAGATTTCGCGCGTTACCACATGGTCTCTCAAGCGTTGATCAACCCCTTTGTAATGGCCGCAAATAATCATCAGATTGTGCTGAAGAGACAGGGCATTGGCGTGCTTTTGTTCAAAACGATCCCCATCAGGTGTCATGTAGATAATCTCATCGTACTGCCGATCAGCCTGCAAGTCTTCAATAAGCGCCATCAACGGCTCTAAGCGCATCACCATGCCTGCACCACCCCCAAAAGCATAATCGTCTAGCTGCTTGTTCTTCCCCAATCCATAGGGCCGCAAATCATGAATATGCACTTCCGCCAAACCTTTCTCCATCGCCCGCTTGCAGATACTCGCTTCAAACGGACCGTGCAGCAATTGCGGCAATAAGGTGATGATGTCTATTCGCATGGCACAAAGGTCTGCACTAAGGCGGAAGCAGCCATCATTCCATTAACACTTCCTTCTCTTTCCTCTTCCATTAATCATTCTACTTTTAAGCACAACCAAATACAAGCCCATGAAAAAGACCGTGCTACTGAGTTTTCTGTTGCTGATTGGCAGCTTGCTCAGCGCCCAACAAACCAAAGTCACCCGCAGCTTACCCACCTTCACCTCTATTGAAGCCTCAGGGGCCCTGGAACTCTACCTCCGCATTGGCGATACGCATGAAGTAGTGGTAGTGACCGACAAAGATTTTCAAGATAAAGTAAATCTGGAGGTGAGCGATGGACAATTAGAAGCTTCAGTGGATGGACCCCGTTGGGGCACTACGCCTGAAGTGAAGCTCTACATTACCGTAGTGGAATTGCGCGATCTTGAACTGTCTGGGGCCTGCACGTTTGAAAGTAAGAATACCCTCAAAGGCAAGTATTTAAATATTGACCTGACGGGCGCAAGCGAAATCAAAATAGTGGCAGATGTAGGATTGTTGGATATTGAATCAAGCGGTGCCAGCGATATTCACCTGGCCGGCACAGCCAGTAAACTCACCGTTGATCTCACCGGGGCTTCTAGTCTGAAAGGTGCCGACCTCACTGCGGCCAAGGCATCAGTGGAAATGAGTGGTGCCAGCTCAGCCTCAGTGCATGTTACAGAAACGCTGAGTTATGATCTCAGTGGAGCCTCAAGCTTGAAGCTAAAGGGCAGTCCGGAAATAGAATTCAAAGAAGTCTCTGGCGCTTCAGAGCTCAGTAGAATTTAGAGCGATCTATCGTTTGCACAGCCGCTGCCTGCTCACACAGGCAGCGGCTTT
>CAZDPF010000146.1:0-5500 GCA_964507215.1 uncultured Chryseobacterium sp.
TCCAAATAGAAAAAGTGGCCTGTTCTACCAAGGGCCACTCGCCTATGCCCTTCGCCAGTTCTAGTCCGGGCATACTTCGCAAATGCCGACTCACTTTCCGCACACGCCACCAGAAATAAGGCATCCAGCGCCATTTGATTCTCGCGCGGGTAATGACCGCCACTCGCTCTCCTTCTTCCGGTGGGTGTTGCAGTTCAAAAGGTTGTTGTTGATGCCAAAGACCATGGCCACGATAGGGGCGAAGACCATAGGTTATAGACTTGGTGCAACGCTGTGCCAAGTGGAGGAAGACCTGCTGTTCTGCATTGGCTTGTTGCCTGTGATCTTCAGAATTCCATACCGTGAGCAGCGCATAAGTACCCGTATCAGGCCAAGGCCTAAAGCCTTCTCCCGCACCGGTTCCCATCATTTTGAAGAATTGCAGTCCTTCTACTTTTTGCAAAGCCTCCGGAGCCAATCCCATTTGGGTAAAAGCCCACCACTGGTTGCTTCGTCCTTTAAAGGAGTACAGCGTTAAACGCACCTGTTGCATGGGAAGCTAAACCACAATAAGCGCGTGCGGTTCACCACCGCAGCAAGGCAGATGCCCAAGTGAATCCGCTGCCAAAAGCGGCCAAGCAAATCAAATCGCCCTCCTTTACTTTTCCTTGTTCCCATGCTTCGCTCAGCGCGATGGGAATAGACGCGGCAGTAGTATTTCCGTATTTCTGAATGTTGTTGAACACTTTCTCTTCGGGCAAGCCCATCTTCTGTTGGATGTATTGACTAATGCGCAAATTGGCCTGATGGGGCACGAGTAAATCAATGGCATCCGGCCCCAACTTATTGTGCGCCAAAGCTTCGTGTATCACCTCTTGGAAGCGGGTGACGGCATGCTTGAAAACAAAGTTTCCATTCATGTATGGATGATAGTCGGGATTTTCTACTTCCCCTTCTGCCATCAGCTCTGGAATCCAACGAGAAGTACTCGGTTCCAATAAGGCCAGTTCTTTGGCGTACTTACCTTCAGAATGAAGATGGGTAGATAAAATGCCTTCGTGCCCTTCCGGCGCGCGTTGAACCACCACAGCTCCTGCGCCATCGCCAAAAATCACTGAAACACCTCTTCCGCGCGTAGTGAAATCCAATCCACCAGAATGCAACTCAGATCCTATCACCAATATGGTCTGGTACATGCCAGTGCGGATGAACTGATCAGCCACACTCAAGGCATACACAAAGCCAGAACATTGGTTGCGTACATCCAAGGCGCCAACTTCTGGAATACCCAATTGGTCTTGCACCATGACGCCCGGACCGGGGAAATAATAATCTGGACTTAAAGTGGCGAAAATGATGAAGTCTACCGCTTCGGCCTCCAAGCCCGCGCGCTCTAAAGCTAAGCGGGCCGCTTTTGTACCCATCACAGAAGGGGTGTCAACCTTCACATCAGAATATCTGCGCTCTTGAATGCCTGTACGTTCAATGATCCACTCATTTGAGGTCTCCATCCATTCAGACAACTCATGATTGCTTACAACACGTGGTGGAACATAATGGCCAACACCGCTAATTCGTGAATGATACATGGGGGTTACTTTGATTTTACGTTGGGAAAATAGACAGCAGAAGTGATGAACTGTTCAGGAATTGCAGTGCATGCATAGTATTTGCGTGCTTGGAAGAGAAGTTGAAAGAATGTTAAACTCCATTCATTCAAGTGTTTAGACATAATCTTCATGGCCAGAACATATTGTTGGTGTGCATGCCTTCTTTGCTTTTCTTGCAGTCATGTGGAGAAGCTTTTTGGTGTTTGGGCTCGCCCTTCTTATGGCGTGTTCCCCTCGGTCAGCAGCAGACGGCCTTTTTTTCAATGGGGTGATTTACACCTTGCAGGAAGAAATTCCCATTGCCGAAGCCATGGTGGTGCAAGCAGGTAAAATTGTGGCGGTGGGTGCAGAGAAAGAGTTGAGAATGCGCTACCATCCAACAGAAGAAATTGACCTGCAAGGGAATTTTGTTTTCCCGGGCTTCATAGATGCCCACTGCCATTTTCCCGCCTATGCACGCTCTTTGCTGACGGCCGACTTGCGAAAAGCCCAAAGCGAAAAAGAACTGTTGGCGCTGCTGAAGTATTGGTACCAAGAGCAGTTGGAAAACGGAGTTCAGCTGAACAGGATAGACGGTTGGGGTTGGGATCAGAATAACTGGCCTGGAAAGCAAATGCCTGATCGCCAGGGCTTGGATAGCCTTTTCCCCAATGTGCCGGTAGTGCTGCGAAGGGTAGACGGACATGCAGCTTTGGTCAATAGAGCCGCTTTGAAGGCCTTTCAGATTTGTTGTCCGGAAAAGATAGAAGGCGGTTGGATGGGTGTCATGGGCGATAGCCTCAGCGGATTGTTGGTAGACAATGCCATGAATTTAATTCCTGAAGTGCAACTTGATTCGGCTTTGTTGCTGCAAACCTTGCAAAGGGCAGAACAGCATCTGTTTGCCCACGGCCTTACCGGTTTGCACGATGCAGGCTTGTTTCTCAACGAATGGCAACTCCTCCGCAGCTGGTTGCAGCAAGGCCACCTCCAAATGCCTATCAGCGTAATGGCCGCTGATGATAGCGCCAATTTTAACTTTCTGCAGGTGGAAGGACCAGTGGTAGACGACCGATTCTGGCTGCGCTCCGCCAAGTTTTATGCCGATGGCGCCTTGGGATCAAGAGGCGCGCTTCTCTTAGAACCCTACCATGATGATCATGATAGGTTCGGACTTCCAGTGCGTTCACCCGATTACCTTGAAAAGCACTACCAATGGATGCATACTTTGGGCATACAGGTTTGTACGCACGCCATAGGAGACTCTGCCAACCGTACGGTTTTGCGCCTATATGCCAAGCTTTTGGCTGAGCCCAACAGCAGGCGGTGGCGGGTGGAACACGCCCAAGTGGTGCACGAAGAAGACCGACGTTATTTTGGCGATTTCAGCATTGTACCGTCTGTACAACCTACCCATGCCACCAGCGATGGCGATTGGGCCGAAGAACGGCTCGGGGCAGACCGCATGCCACGCGCTTATGCCTATAAAAGCCTTGAGCGCGAAATGGAACGCTTGCCTTTGGGAACTGATTTTCCCATAGAAGACATCGATCCATTGAAAACCTTTTACGCCGCTGTGGCGAGACGTGATTTTAATGGATGGCCCGAAGGTGGTTTTCACCGAGAGGAAGCTTTGACCCGTGAACAAGCTTTGCGCGGAATAAGCCTGGATGCCGCATGGGCCCAGTTTCGGGAAGAAGAAACCGGAAGCTTGGTGCCAGGTAAATGGGCTGATTTTGTGGTGCTAAATGCAGACTTGTTGCACATGCCTGAAGACGAAATTCCGAGCACACGTATTCTAAGCACCTGGATTCGTGGAGAAGAAGTGTTCTCGAACAAAGAATTCCGCTAATTTGTTGCCCATCTTCATCTGACCCCTTTAAACCCTAACCCATGGAAGAGCTGAAAAGACTGTTTGACTTCCCTCGCTACCAGCTGAAGCATTGTCCACAAGACGTGAGTATGGCTACGAAGATTGATGGCGAATGGAAAACCATTTCTACTCAAGAATACGTAGACCTGTCTGAGCGCTTTTCCCTTGGCTTGATGGAGTTAGGGGTAACAACAGGCGATAAAATTGCCCTCATTTCCCACAACAACCGGTATGAATGGAATGTGAGCGATATAGGTACGTTGCAATTGGGTGCAGTGGATGTTCCTATTTACCCCACTATTTCAGACGAAGACACGGCCTATATCTTCAATGATTCACAGGTGAAGTACTGCTTTGTTTCCAACCAAGAGCTGTACGAAAAGGTCATGCGGATCAAAGCGCAATGTCCGAGTTTACTAGGGGTCTACACTTTTCTGCCAGTAGCAGGCGCCCCTTCATGGGAGGAGGTGTTGGATTTGGGTGCCAAAAGCAATCAGAAGGCAGCCTTGCAGCAGATGATGGATGCCGTGAAACCCGAAGATCTGGCCACCTTGATTTACACCTCGGGAACTACGGGAGTACCCAAAGGGGTGATGCTCAGTCATCGCAATATTGCTTCCAACAGCACGGATTGCCAAGACCGCATTCCGGTGACTACAGGTTCTTGGGCCCTGAGTTTTCTGCCCGTTTGCCATGTGTATGAGCGCATGCTGATTTACCTCTATTGCTGGAGGGGCATCCCCATTTACTTCGGTCAGTCTTTGGAAACCGTGGGCGATGATATCCGCGAAGTGAAGCCACATATTTTCACCGCCGTGCCTCGCTTGTTGGAGAAAGTCTTCGATAAGATCATGGTGAAGGGCTCTGAACTTACTGGCATTAAGCGGGCGCTGTTTTTCTGGGCCGTGAATTTGGCTGAAGAGTTTGATGTTTCCGGAAAAAGTGGCTGGTACCATTTCCGCTTGAACATTGCCCGAAAGCTCATTTTCAGCAAGTGGCACGAAGCCCTTGGGGGCAATGTGCGCGCCATCTGCTCTGGTAGTGCAGCACTTAATCCGCGTATCTGCAGAATTTTCTTGGCGGGCGGAATAAACGTTCAGGAGGGCTATGGCCTCACCGAAACCTCACCTGTGATATCTGTAAATGGCGCACCCTTAGACGATAAGCGCATTGGTGGCGTAGGTCGGCCCATTGATAATGTGCAAGTGAAGATTGCTGAAGACGGCGAGATCTTGGCCAAAGGCCCGAATATTATGATGGGCTATTATAATCAGCCTGAGAAGACGGCTGAGGTGATTGATGCCGATGGTTGGTTCCATACTGGTGATATTGGCGAAATAGGCGCTGATGGCCACCTGCGTATTACAGACCGAAAGAAGGAAATCTTCAAAACATCTGGCGGCAAGTACATCGCTCCGCAAATCATGGAGAACACCTTCAAAGAATCTCGATTTATTGAGCAGATTATTGTAATTGGTGAAGGGGAAAAACATCCCGCCGCCTTTATTCAGCCCGAGTGGATCTTCGTCAAAGATTGGTGCAAACGAAAGGGGATTAATTATTCCTCCGATGCCCAAATTGTGGAAAATGAGCAACTCATAGCCCGCATCCAAAAAGAGGTTGAACACTACAATCAACGTTTTGGAAAGTGGGAGCAGATCAAAAAGTTTGCACTCACGCCTGATACTTGGAGCATAGACAAAGGGCACGTAACGCCCACCTTGAAGCTAAAGCGCAAGAACATTATGAAAATGTACGCTGCGCAGTACGAAAATATGTTCGGGCACCCGCCAAGGTAATGTTGCGAAGAGACTTATTGATGGAACGACTTCCCAAGTCGGGAAAGCAATCTATTTGTGCAACACTTTGTCCATCAGGTCGATAGTCTTATGCGTGCATGGTTTTAGAGCGTAGCTTTTCAGTGTGTGGTAGCGGCCAGAGCTCCTTTTTAGGAAAGTGGGTGTAAGAATGGGAATACAAATCATTATTCCCAACATCCCATTCGATCGGTTTTTCTTGCCGAATTCTTGATTGCGGTATCGTGTAAAGGTCTTTTAAT
>CAZDPF010000147.1:0-5488 GCA_964507215.1 uncultured Chryseobacterium sp.
AGCCTCTGTCAATCAAAGCCTTCCGGCAGTCAACATCAAAGAAGAAAGTGATCACTTCTGCGTTGAGCTTGCCGCTCCCGGCTTGAATAAAGAAGATTTTCAAATTGATCTCCATAACCGGGTGTTAACCATCTCCGCTGAGCGAAAAGAAGAGCAAACTCAAGGAGATGAACAGCGCAAATACACCCGCCGTGAGTTTCACTATGCAAGCTTCAAAAGAGCGTTCACCCTGCCTGAAACGGTGGATACTGAGAATATCCACGCGAATTATGTAAGCGGCGTGCTGCAAATCCAACTCCCCAAAAGGGATGAAGCCAAACAAAAGCCAGTTCGTAGCATCGCCATACAGTAATTGGGCAGTCATTATAGATCATAGGGGGAGCGCGCAGCTCCCTCTTTTTTGATAGAAATATCATTACTCTAACCTTCAGATTGATAAGCCAAATGAACTAGTTATTACGAATAATGAGCCTGATTATCAATTATCCTTTGCAACTGCATTCTTTAGATTTGCGGCATACCTAGACGAAAGTGACAAATTCTTCTTCAGCGGCCACTTCTCCTGAATTGCGCATGAATCCATGGACCAATAAACCCAGGGTACCTGGCGCTCCTGATTATGTGGTAGACTATGAGCATACGGAAGATTTCAAACGATTGGAGTTCATCCTCACCGAAGCCAAGAGACTTCCCCAAGGTGCGCACATTCTCGATTTAGGCTGCGGAACAGGCAACAATGCCAGAGCACTGGCAGCCGCGGGTTTCAGAGTGACGGGCATAGACATTGGACCTCACCAGCCTCGATATTGCTCGGCAACGTACCGCAGAGCACGGCTTGAACATCCAATATGAGCATGTAGATGCCGATAAAATGGAGGTCAAAGAGGCCTTCGATGGAGTTTTGCTAAGCGAAGTTCTTGAGCATTTACACGAACCAGAGCGCATGCTGCACCTGCTCATCCGCTTGGTAAAACCAGGAGGGATAGCCATCATTACGGTTCCCAATGGCTAGGGCCCACGAGAGGTGATTATCACACGTCCACAACAGTTTATCTACAATACACCACTCAAACACGGACTGTTTGCTGTTAAACGCCTTTTGGGCTATCGAGGCGAAACCGCCCAAAGCGCCAATGCAGACCTCACCCATCTGCACTTCTTTACCAAGCGTTCATTGATTCGCTTTGTGCGAAGAGAAGGGTTTGAACTCATTCGTCTGGCCAAAGCCGACAGCTTTGATCGGGTATTTCCCTATTCTTTCTTGGCCAATCGCATTGTAGCCTTACAGCGTTTAGATGGTAAAATAGCCGACCTACTGCCTTCAGCTTTTACGTCTGGTTTGTATTCTAGTTGGTATTTACCCGAAAGCAAATAAGCTAACAAGCCCCATAAAAAAAGCCGCCCGAAAGGAGCGGCTTTTTAATGGCTATACCACCTGTAATTACAGGGCGTATGTAACGCTTTTCACGGCTTCAATTACCCGCGCAGGATTGGGTAGAAACTCTTCTACAAATACTGGAGAATAGCCCATGGGGGTATCAGCAGTATTGACCCGAATCACTGGCGCATCGAGATAGTCAAATGCTCGCTTCTGCACCATATAGGTAAGTTCAGTAGCAATGGCGCCCAATGGCCAAGCTTCTTCAACCACCACCATGCGGTTGGTTTTCTTTACAGACGCAATAATGGTATCGTAATCAATGGGGCGCACCGTACGCAAGTCGATGACTTCGCAGGAAATGCCGTCTTTTTCCAATTCTTCAGCGGCAGCAAAGGCCACCTTCATAATCTTTCCAAAAGACACAATGGTCACATCGGTGCCTACACGCTTAACGGCCGCTTTGCCAATGGGCAACAAATACTCTTCTGCAGGTACCTCGCCTTTGTCTCCATACATCTGTTCCGATTCCATCACCAAAACAGGATCGTCATCGCGAATGGCCGTTTTCAACAAGCCTTTCACATCATACGGATCTGAAGGAACTACCACTTTCAAGCCCGGACAGTTGGCATACCAACTTTCAAAAGCTTGCGAGTGGGTTGCGGCTAATTGACCAGCAGAGGCCGTTGGTCCACGGAAAACGATGGGCACATTGAATTGTCCACCACTCATCTGGTACATCTTGGCCGCGTTATTCACGATCTGGTCAATGGCTACCATGGAGAAATTGAAGGTCATGAACTCCACAATCGGACGAAGTCCGTTCATGGCCGCACCCACCCCAATGCCAGCGAATCCCAGTTCTGAAATAGGCGTGTCGAGCACCCGTTTCGGCCCGAATTCATCCAACATTCCTTTGGAAGCCTTGTAAGCTCCATTGTACTCAGCAACCTCTTCCCCCATCAAGAATACATTGGGGTCTCGGCGCATTTCTTCACTCATTGCTTCGGCAACGGCTTCACGAAATTGTATGATACGCATGGGCGTTGTTGTTGACGTGTGAAAGGGCTAAAATACTTCAGTGAAGTGTACTTATTACACTTCGCTATCAGAAGGTGGGTTCTTGTGCGAAGAATCGCAGAACGGCATGCGTTGCGAAAGTCCACAGCCACACAATGAAAAAGCCGGTGGGTGGGGAATAGCATTACCCTCATGATCAGTGAGGTTCACCTCTCCTTCTATGCGGATGGGGCCTGCGGGTTTGCGGTATACGCGGGGAAGTTCCATATTCAATGGGGCTATAGGGTGGAAGACAAACTCCGCTACTTAAAGTTCAGTGCGAAGTTCTGCTTTAATGAAGTTCAGCGCTTGTCTGGTAGGAAAGGTCTCTAGTTCCATGGCATAGTTCAAGACTTTGGTACTGAACTTCACTCCCGGATCTTGCGGATTGCATTCTTGAACCAGCTTGTTCAAAATACCCACCGTAGCACTTTTGGCGTGAACCACTTGGCGCCATGCATCATCTGAAAGATAAATCTGTTGCGACAGATTGTGCTCAAATTCATCGCGCACGCTTTTGAGCAGGAGCGCATGGTAGTCGCGAACGTTTAAACTACCAGATTGCACACGTACCAAAAGACTGCTTGGGGTAATGCGTTCCAGAAAAAGGGCCATGCGCTCATAGGCTTGCAGCTTGTAGCTCAAACTGGCTTTGCGCGTTTCGCGACGTAGCAAATAGGTTCTGCGTTTTTCTTCATTGTCCATGAAGTTGCTGAGCATCAGATAGGTGATCAAAACCACCAACAGTGCCGGCAGCGAATACTTCAAAATTTCCAGAAAAGCTTCCATACCAGAGTAACGGGTTCGCGGGGCCAAATATCGCAAATGACGATGGCTAAGGCCTAGCCTCTTTTTAAATAGCTTTGCCCTTCATCAAGAATTCCTATGCAAACACTGGCTGAGCGCATAATGCGCATGGATGAATCGGCGACCATTGCCATGGCGCGTCGCTCTAGAGAATTGGCTGCTACTGGCGTTAACGTGATCAGTTTGAGTTTAGGAGAACCTGACTTCGATACGCCTGAGTTCATCAAAGAAGCGGCTATCAAGGCCATCCAAGAGAATTATTCGCACTACACGCCCATTGCAGGCTATGCCGATTTGCGGGAGGCCATTTGCAAAAAGTTTGCGCGCGACAACCAGTTGCATTACTCGCCAGACGAAATAGTGGTGTCTACGGGTGCCAAACAAAGCATTCTCAATGTGGTGATGGCCCTGGTCAATCCGGGTGATGAAGTCATCTTACCTACCCCCTATTGGGTGAGCTATGCCGAAATGGTTCGCTTGGCAGAAGGGGAAGCGGTGTTCATTCCCACCACCGTAGAGCAGGAATACAAGTTTACCGCTGCGCAACTCGAGGCCGCCATCACGCCGAAATCGAAACTGATGATCTTCAGCAATCCATGCAACCCAAGTGGAGCTGTTTACAATGAACAGGAACTGCAGGCCATTGCTGAGGTCATTGAAAAGCATCCACAACTTTATGTGGTGTCTGATGAGATCTATGAACTCATTCGCTTCGAGGGCAAGCATGTAAGCTTAGCCGCTCTGGGCAATATTCGCGATCAGGTCATCACCGTCAATGGTTTGTCTAAAGGCTTTGCCATGACCGGATGGCGACTGGGGTATTTAGGCGCTTCAAAGGAAGTGGCCAAAGCCTGTGATAAACTTCAGGGGCAGGTAACATCGGCGCCTAATTCAATCACCCAAAGAGCAGCCATTACTGCCTTGGCGGCAGATCCTTCGGTGGTTGACTTTATGAAGGATGCATTTTTCCAACGCCGGCAAATGGTACTTGAGCTGTGCAATGCCATTCCTGGTTTTCGCAACCATCTTCCAGGTGGGGCTTTTTACCTCTTCCCCGATGTGAGCCATTGGCTGGGCCGTGAACTCAATGGTACTTGGATTGAAACCTCCTCCGATCTATGCCTTTATCTGCTCGATCAAGCCCATGTTGGTTTGGTTCCAGGTGATGCTTTCGGCAATCCAAACTCACTGCGAATCTCCTATGCCGCTTCCGAAGAAGATTTGAAAGAGGCCATGCGACGATTAGCCAAAGTATTGATTGAATGATAACAATAGAGGCCTACCAAGCCGAAGTGCAAGCGTGGAATGCTTTGTTCATTCGCTGTGTGGAAGACTATCACCGCACGGATGACATTGATGCAAAACAGCCAGAAACCCCAATAGTTGCCCTGGCTTTGTTCTACGAAAAATGCTGGATAGACACGGTGCAATGGCATCTGGAAGACGAAATTCGCAGGCCCGATATCGATCCAAGCTATGGGATGCAAATGAAAAGACGCATCGACCAAAGCAACCAACAGCGCACAGACAGGGTAGAGCAACTGGATGATTGGTTCATGCAGCGCTTTATAGATGTAGTACCTGAGCCCAACGCACGTTTGAATACAGAAAGTCCGGCTTGGGCGGTTGACCGCCTCTCCATCTTGGCGCTCAAGATCTACCACATGCAGGTGGAAGTGGCCCGAGAAGATGCCGATGAAGCGCACATTGCCAAATGCCGTGCAAAACTTGAGGTGTTGCTTCAGCAGCGCGAAGACCTCAGCCTGTCTATCGCCCAGTTGCTGGAAGATCTGCACCACGGAAAGAGAGTGATGAAGGTGTACCGCCAGATGAAAATGTACAACGACCCCAATCTCAATCCGGTTCTTTACAAAAAAAGGAGTCTATGAGGCTGCTCGTCTTCCGGTTTTCTTCGCTGGGAGATGTTGCACTTTGCCTGCCGGTTCTCCGAAGTGTTTTGCACGCCCATCCTGCGCTGCACATCACCCTGGTCACCCGAAAGAATTTCGCTCCGCTTTTCGCGCATCTTCCTCGTATACAGCTTCATTACCTAGCACCTGAGGCAACCCACAAAGGTTTGATAGGCCTCTATCGGCTCTTTAGAGAACTGCGTATTCAAGGGGAATATGATGCAGTGATCGACTTGCACAATGTATTGCGTAGTCAAGTGCTAAGAAGTTTCTTTCGCTGGACCGGAACTACTGTTTACGCCTATCACAAAGACCGCCAAGGACGAAAAGC
>CAZDPF010000148.1:0-5204 GCA_964507215.1 uncultured Chryseobacterium sp.
TCCCTACTTTTAACCATAAATGTTCATTTTTTCTTATATCGAACTCACGTTATTTAGTATGTCGCTTTGCGGCTGAATATTCTGTGTTGAATGGGGAACATGTTTTTTCGTTTACACCCTGGGAAGCCATTCATGTAGAAACCAGTAGGAAGTACGCGCTCTTGGAATTAGCGGCTATGGCTCGGAAATATGGCTTTCAGCAAAAGCAACAATTTGTAGATCAGCAGCAAGATTTTGCTGATGTGCTTTGGTTCAAGGTCTGATCAGCGCTGCCGGTCTTCCAGCATTGGAACAAACCTGAACGGTCCCAAATCACGCTGCTCAATAGTTTGTTGGTCAGATCGGGTGAGTTCTAACATGCGCTGCACATCATTCTCTGGTCCAACGGGAATCAACATATGTCCGCCTACTTTGAGTTGTGACAGCAAGGCTTCTGGAATTTGGGGTGCTGCAGCCGTTACAATTACCCTGTCAAAAGGGGCATAACTGGGCAATCCTTTATAGCCATCTCCATAACTCATTACGGGCCTGTAGCCCAGTTTGTTGAGCAATCCTTTAGCAAACTGGAATAGCGCAATTTGCCGCTCAACAGTATATACTTTGCAACCCATTTCTAATAGTACTGCGGCTTGGTATCCACTGCCAGTACCCACCTCCAATACCTTCATTCCCGGTTTTACACGGAGGTGTTGCGATTGAAAAGCCACCGTATAAGGTTGTGAAATGGTTTGTCCGGCTGCAATGGGAAAAGCCTTGTCTTGATATGCGTAGGCCTCAAAAGAAGAATCGAGGAAGAGATGGCGCGGAACTTTTCCAATGGCCTGAAGAACAGCTTCATCTTCAATTCCTTTATGCTGCAAAAGGGCTACCAATTGCTTGCGCATGCCCTGATGTCTGAAGCTGTCGTTCATGGGGCGTAAAGGTAGCTTTCACTTCCAGCATCGAACAAGTCTGTCAAATGGAAAGGCTGCCGTACTTTCGCAGCAAACCCGCCATTTCTGCCCCCATGTTGCGAATCGGAGTGTTGGGTGCCGGACACCTCGGCAAGATCCATCTCAATTGCCTCAATCAATTGCCTGAAGATTATCAGGTAGTTGGTTTTTATGATCCCAATGAAAGCCTCGCTCGTCAGGTAGCAGAGGAAAGAGGATTGCATGCTTTTCCATCAGTTGAAGCATTGGTGGCGGCTGTTGATGTTGTAGACATCGTGACGCCCACATTATCGCACTTCGATTGTGCCCGACAAGCTTTGATGGCGGGAAAGCACCTGTTCATTGAAAAGCCTGTCACGCACACTTTGGAAGAGGCAGATACCCTATTGCGTATCCATCAAAATGCTGGAACCAAGGTGCAGGTAGGCCATGTAGAAAGGTTCAATCCGGCTTTCCGAGTGGCGCGAGAGGCCCTGCACAAGCCCATGTTCATTGAAGCCCATCGTCTTTCGCAATTCAATCCACGCGGCACTGATGTGCCCGTAGTGCTTGATTTGATGATCCATGACATAGATGTGGTTTTGAGCACCGTTCGCTCTCCTTTGAAGCGTTTGAGCGCCAGTGGCGTATCGGTAGTCAGTGACACACCAGATATTGCCAACGCCCGTTTGGAATTCGAGAATGGCTGTGTGGCCAATCTAACCGCAAGTAGAATCAGTTTGAAGAATATGCGCAAAGCGCGCTTTTTTCAGCGCGATGCCTACATTACGGTTGACTTTTTAGAGAAGAAGACGGAGCTGGTTCGCATGCAAGATGCAGATGGATCAGACCCTTATGCCATGACACTCGCCTTGGGAGACGGTCGCCAAAAACAGATACTTTTTGAGCAACCTGAAGTGCCTGCCACCAATGCCATCCAAGACGAATTAAAATCTTTAGCAGACGCAATCAATAAAAAGCATGATCCTGTCGTTCCATTAAGTGATGGAGTGGAGGCCCTCAGAGTGGCCATCCGCATTTTAGAGGAAATGGACAATCAAGCGGCAGCGGCTATTGAATGAAATTACTACGCATTCCTTTGCTGATTAACAGCCTTGCGCTGTCACTGGCCTGTGACCGAGAGGCCCTAGAAGCAGACATTCCTGCTTATGTGCATATTGATGCCCTAGAGTTGCGCACCAATTATGTGGCAGATGGAAGTGCATCCCACAAGATCACCACCATTTGGGTAGAGGTCAACGGGAAAACAATTGGTGCTTTTGAGCTTCCTGCAACCTTTCCGGTGATCGAAAAAGGCCCCGTGAGCATCCGTATTGATGCGGGTATCAACGAAAATGGAATGAGTGCTACCCGCACCCTATATCCTTTTTACACTCCTTTTGAAACCACCATCGATCTACAATCGCTTGACACCGTTACGGTAACTGATGATCAAGGGCAAACGCCTTTTGTAGAATACCGCAGTTTTTCTACCGTAGAAGTCTTGGAAGACTTTGATGGCGTTGGTTTGAAAATGGAGATCAGTCCGAAATCAGACACATTGCTGTACCGAACCAATGACAGTACGGCCATCTTTCAATGGGGCAACGAGCCCAATGATTTCAGCGGAGTGGCACAACTGTCAGACCGCGATATGTTGTTCGAAATCCGCACGGAAGACGAACTCACCAACCTACCTCTCGGCGCTCCGGTCTTTCTGGAGCTCAATTATAAATGTGACCTGGCCTTGGTGGCCGGCATGTACGTCAATAGTGCAAGTCAAGGAGAGATTCAGGCGGCAACCGCCCGAATCAATCCAAGTGAAGAATGGAACAAGATCTACATCAATCTGTACTCCGAAGTGAACGGGTATCCGAACGTACTCGGCTACAGGGTGTTCGTGGGAGCGATCAACTTCGAGGGCCGCGGTCCGAAGACGCTTTACCTAGACAACATCAAGCTGCTGTACTGAAGACCAAGAACCCCCGTCTCCAAAGGTTGAAGTATCTGCTGGGCGATGCGCTAACGGCATGGATCGCCTATTCTGGTTTGTACGTCTTCCGGAAACTGGTAATCGAATCTGCACACTTTGGCAATACCGTTGAAATTGCCCTCAATCAGCGCTACTGGACGGGCAGCTTGTTGGTAGTGTTGTTTTGGTTGGGATTGTACTACCTCACTGAGTTCTATAAAGAACCGTATAGGCGCTCGCGTTTGCGTGATCTCATCAACACTTTCGCCGTAGGAATGGGGGGCACTGTGGTGATCTTCTTCGCATTGATACTCGATGACTTTGTAGAAGATTACCGAGACTATTATGCCTCCATTTTGGTGTATTTCTCACTGCATGTGGGTCTTACCGTTGTAGTGCGCACCATTATTACCAGCGTAGCGGCCTATCGGATTAAAAATCGCATCATCGGCTTCCCAACCCTCATGGTGGGATCGAATGAAAAGGCTGTAGAGCTATACAATGAGCTGGAGGGGCAGCGGAAATCGCCCGGATTTCAATTTGTGGGATTTGTAAGCGTGAACAATAATGTGCGCTTTTTGATGGAGCGCAACCTGCGGCATCTTGGCGAGTATCCCGTTATCAATCAGATTATAGAAGAACAGGGTATTGAAGAAGTAATCATCGCCATTGAAACCAAAGAGCACAGCAAGCTCGAGCGCATTCTCAACATCCTCAAGGCCCATCCACACCTGCGGGTACACGTGATTCCAGACACCTATGACATATTATCAGGCCAAGTTCGCTTAGAATCGTACGGCGCACCACTGGTAGAGATCAAACACGAGCTCATGCCGGTATGGCAGAAAGTGGCCAAAAGAACCTTCGATCTCTTGGTTTCTGCTTTCTTGTTGATGATTTTATCGCCGGTCTTGCTTTTCTGTGCGGTAATGGTGAAACTCGGTTCGCCAGGACCAATTTTTTTCCGTCAAGAGCGCATCGGATTGAATGGCAAGAAATTCAACATCATCAAATTCCGAAGCATGGTGGCCAATGCAGAGCAAAACGGTCCCCAATTGTCTTCAGAAGAAGATGATCGCATTACCCGTTGGGGACGAGTTATGCGTAAGTATCGCTTAGATGAACTCCCGCAATTTCTCAATGTGCTCAGTGGCGATATGTCAATTGTTGGTCCGCGCCCAGAAAGAGATTTTTATATTCAACAAATTGTGGAACAGGCTCCGCATTATGTTCATCTGCACAAAGTTCGACCGGGAATTACCTCCTGGGGAATGGTGAAATTTGGCTATGCTGAGAATGTGGAAGAAATGGTGCAGCGCCTGAAATACGATATCATTTATATTGAGAACATGAACCTGATGAACGATCTGAAGATCTTGATCTACACTGTTTTGATTGTTCTACAAGGAAGAGGAAAGTAACCAAGCACCCCCAACATATGAAACATATTAGCGTAATAGGCGCCGGAACCATGGGCAATGGCATTGCTCACGTTTTTGCCCAAAATGGCTACGAAGTGCAGTTGATTGATGTGTCAGAAGCAGCTCTTGATCGGGGTATGGCAACCATCAAAAACAACCTCGATCGATTATTCGCCAAAGAGAAAATAGATGCAGCCACAGTAACGGCCACTATGGCAAGGCTCCATCCCATCACTGATTTGGCGCAAGGTGTAGCAAAGGCAGATTTGGTGGTAGAAGCGGCAACCGAAAACGTAGACCTCAAGTTGAAGATTTTCGCCAGCATGGATGAGCATGCACCTGCGCACGCCATTTTGGCAACCAATACATCCAGCATAAGCATCACGCGTATTGCCGCTGCTACCAAAAGACCAGAGAAGGTGATAGGCATGCACTTTATGAATCCGGTGCCCATCATGAAACTGGTGGAAATCATCAATGGCTATGCAACCGTTCAGGAAGTGACACAGGCCGTGGTAGAAACCAGCAAGGCTTTGGGTAAAATTCCGGTGCCTTGTAACGACTATCCCGGATTTGTTTCCAACCGCATTCTCATGCCCATGATCAATGAGGCCATTTGCACTTTGCATGAAAGCGTGGCGGGTGTTGAAGAGATTGATACCATCATGAAATTGGGCATGGCCCATCCGATGGGGCCCTTGCAATTGGCCGATTTTATTGGCCTTGATGTTTGCCTGAGTATTCTACGCGTATTACACGACGGTTTTGGAAATCCGAAGTATGCCCCCAATGCCCTTTTGGTGAATATGGTGGCGGCTGGTAAACTCGGTGTGAAGTCGGGCGAAGGCTTTTACGATTACAGTGAAGGACCGAAAGCGGAAAAAGTAAGCGCCCAGTTTC
>CAZDPF010000149.1:0-5166 GCA_964507215.1 uncultured Chryseobacterium sp.
CGCCATATTGAGCACCCGCTCCACCTCTCCACCGAAGTCGGCGTGACCAGGAGTATCAATCAGGTTTATCTTGACATCTTTGTAACGAACAGAGACGTTTTTAGACAAAATAGTGATGCCCCGTTCTCTTTCGAGGTCGTTGTTGTCGAGAATCAGTTCGCCTGTTTCTTGGTTGTCGCGAAAGAGTTCGCAAAAGTGAAGGATCTTGTCAACCAGGGTAGTTTTACCATGGTCTACGTGGGCGATAATGGCGATGTTGCGTAGTTGCACAGGCTTGAAAAAAACGCGGCAAAGGTAATGGGCTATCTGCTGGTATTCTCATTAAATTTCCGCTTATCCCGCAACGGATATAATTCCTGTATTTCAACGAATTAGAAACAAATGACTTCCCACTCAAGTCCCCTCTTTCATCCATGAGACTTGAAATTTGTCTCACTCAACTCAACCAATCGCCCACTCATTTCGTTTCCTCAATAGAACTTCCCCGCCTAATTTCGCCGCATGCGTTGGATTGCGTTGCTCGTTTTGGTAGCCATGGTGCCCAAGCTCTTTTTCAAGAGTGGCGCCCTGTTGGCTTTTGAGAGCAACAGAGCCTATATGGCAGAAGCGTTCTGTATCAACAAAGACAAGCCTGAGTTGGCCTGTAACGGACAGTGTCATTTGGCGGAAATGCTAGCAGAAGACCAACCATCAGCACCAGATGCACCCATTATTCCTGTTCAATTGGAGTTGGTTTGGAGTCTCCCGCAAGAAGCATTGCTTTTTAAGCATTTGGCTTCAACTGCAGAATCGCTGGAACACCATGCCGCCTATACACTCGTTCAATTAGATCCAATCTTTTCCGTTCCGGTTCCCCCTCCCCGCTTTTGTTGAATCTTGGCGGCCTTGAAGGCACGCTTGTTCCCATGCTGTGGAACTTCCATTTCAACAAGTAAAAACAACAAAAGCAAACCCATGAAAAAACTGTTTTGGGCTGTGCCTATGATGGCATTGGCCGCACTTACCTCCTGCGAAAAAGAGAACAATAACAACAATCAAAATCCCACGCCTTCTTTCGGCTCCATCACCATTGAACTCGAACATGTCTGGGAAAACCAAGCGGTTACTATTCCTCACAGCGGACATTTTGAGACCAACTCTGGTGAACACATCATGTTCTCTAAACTGAACTACTACCTCACTAACGTTCAGCTTATTGCCAATGATGGCACTACCTGGACAGAGGAAGACAGCTACCATTTGGTACAACTGGGTGCCAACAATACCATTGACCTCAATCTTCAGGATGTACCTGCTGCCGACTATGTAGCTGTTCGTTTCTTGATAGGAGTAGATAGCACCCACAATGTTTCCGGACCCCAAACGGGAGCCCTCGATCCTGCCAATGAAATGTTTTGGTCATGGAACAATGGCTATATTTTCTTGAAAGCCGAGGGTATGGAGCATATGAGTGGCACTGCTTTCCGCTATCATATTGGTGGATTTAGAAACAGCAACAGTACCAATGCCATTCAAGAAGTAGCCTTCAACTTTGCTCCCATGATGGCCGAAGTACGGCAAGATGCCACTCCTGTTCTACACTGTATGGTGGACGTTCAGAAACTGTTTGATGGTCAGGCCATGGCATTACAAGTGGGCGCCAATCCAACCGTTCATATGCCTGGGATGATGGCAGTGAATATTGCCCGAAATTATGTGGGCATGTTTGAGCTGGACCACGTACACAATTGATTGGCTGAAACATTCAGCTTATTTGGATGACTAAAGCCCTCATTCAACTGTTCAGGAATGCCCGGTGGCTTTTGCTGCTGGGCATGGCCTGTGCAGAAGATCCGTTTCCTCAACAAAGCAATGAGCTGGTATTTCAACCACCAGCTCACTTCCCTGCGCCGGCCTATTCTTTTGCAGATAATGAGCCCACACCGCAACGAACGGCATTGGGCAGAAGGCTGTTTTTCGATCCGGTTCTGTCGCGTGACAGCAGCATCAATTGTGAGCATTGCCATCAACAGTGGGCTGCTTTTTCTGATCCTCTGCATCCTATTTCACACGGAATAGATAATCGATTCGGCTTCCGGAATTCTCCGGCGCTCTTCAACCTGGCTTGGCATCCTGTTTTCATGGCCGATGGCGGCATTGTACATTTTGAAAACATGCCCATCGCCCCCATCACAGATTCCAAGGAGATGGGAGATGACCTGGCCAACGTGCTCAACAAACTCAACCGCATTCCATCTTATCGGGCAGATTTCAAGAATGCCTACGGCGTGGATGTCATCAATACCCAAGTGCTCATGCGGGCTTTGGTGCAGTATATGGCGGCTTTGGTAGCGGCTGATAGTAGGTATGACCATTATCTTCAAGGAAACACGTCTGCTCTAAATTCACTGGAACGCGAAGGACTCAGCCTTTTTCGCGCCCATTGCGGCAGTTGCCATCAAGAGCCGCTGTTTTCTGACTTCTCTTTTAGAAACAACGGATTGGCCTTGCATTATGCAGACAGCGGTAGAAGGCGCATCACCCTCCTCCCGACAGACGAAGCCCTTTTTAAAGTGCCAAGCCTTCGCAATATCGCGCTCACCAAACCCTATATGCACAACGGCAGTATGGGCAGTTTAGAAGAAGTAATACGCCACTATAGTGAAGGGATTCAAGCCCATGAAAACCTTGATCCTGCCCTGCCGATCGGTGGATTTCAATTTACAGAACATGAACAACAGGCCCTGTTGGCCTTTTTAAAAAGCTTGACCGATGAAACGCTTCCCAACGATCCACGTTTGGACAATCCTGGCGAGTAGCCTGCTCTTCCTTCCGCAACAAACCAGCGCCTGTGACCTATGTGGATGCGCCTCAGCAGGTGCACAGTTGGGCGTGCTTCCTCAATACAACCGAAGCTTTGTGGGTCTGCGTTACCAATTCAGCAGCTTTCAACATTTAAAAGTAGATGAGAGCCTCAGCAACAATGGCGGAGTGTTGAATGATGCCTATCAAACCTTGGAAATATGGGGACGCCTGATGTTGAGCGAGAAAGACCAACTTCTGCTGAGCTTGCCCTATGTGGTGAAAACCAGAAATACAGAGCAAACTGACCTGCACACGCGAGGCGTTGGAGACCTCAGCGTATTGTACAATAGAATTTTGCTTCAGAAAGACCTATTGCCATGGTCTATTCAATGGACCGCAGGAGGAGGTTTGCGTCTTCCCACTGGAAAATACAGACAGCGCGATCCTCAACAGAAAATGTTTCCCATTGGTATGCAGGTTGGTACAGGAGCTTGGGCCTTCCCAATGTTCTCACAATTTGGTGTTCGAAAAAACAATTGGGGACTCATTGCAGAGGCATTTGTGCAATTGCACGATGAAAATGAAAACAACTACCGCATTGGGAACTATTATCAAGCATCGCTATACTTCACCCACTACAAAGTGATGAAGAAAAGCATGTGGATGCCTATTCTTGGCCTACGTCAAGAACACTCTGTTGGGGATCGCGAATACGGAGAAATTGCAGATCATTCAGGTGGATCGAGATTCACGGCTTTGGTTGGTTTAGACGTTTATGTTGGGGATTGGAATGCTGGATTTCGCGGACAAATTCCGGTTGACCAAGAGCTGAATGGCGTGCAACCCCAGTGGCAGGGCCTTTGGAATGCACACTTGATCTATTTCTTCGGGAAATAATTCTGTTTTATCGGCTACTTTAGAAACGTCTTAGCAATGGAAGAATAGGGTGCAAAAATCTTCTGCTTTACTCTTGTTATTGTCTGTTTCTGTCCCATTCAAAGGGTTTACACAAAACGATGGCAGCCTCGATCTTTCTTTTCATGGCAACGGCCTGCACAATTTTACCTTTCATAGCGGGTTCAATTCAGTCTATGATGTAGATCAATCAGGGCCCAATGCCTTTTACATCCTCAGCGATCAACACATTACCCTTATTGACAGCGCAGGAAACATCGACCTCAACTTTGCCAATAACGGCGTGTTGAACACCAGTCCTTACGTTCATAACGATATCGCCATTGGGAACAATCGGCTGTACGCCGGAACTTGGGATGCCAATAACAAAGCCCAAATAGTTTGTTATTTCCTCAATGGTGCCATAGACAGCACTTTTGGCAACAATGGAGTGGCTTCTCCGAATCTGCCTCAAGAGCAGATTGTATATGACATTCAGATCGATGCCCAAGGCCGTCTACTGGTGGCTGGAAGAACCGATCAATCTAACAACCACAATATGATGCTCTTTCGTTTGCTGCCCAATGGGACAGTAGACAATAGCTTCGGTAGCAACGGACTATTCACCTTTGACGCCAACGGAAGCAACGACGAAATCTGGCGCATTGCTTTTCAATCTGATGGGAAGATTCTCTGTGCCGGAGAACATGCCATGAATTTCAATACTACCGCTGTATTGCGCTTGAATACCGATGGCACTATTGACAACAGTTTTGGCAATAATGGCGTGTTCCGCTATTCCGTCATTGGTAGAAATACCCATTTAGATGACATCGAGGTGTTGCCTGATGATCGCATTCGCATCACGGGTCCGTTTGACAACACCACCAACTACAGACTCTATGTGATTGGATTGACGGCCAATGGAACTTGGGATGGCAGTTGGGCCAACAACGGCTTGTACATTGATCCAACTGTCAACCGCGGCAACGGACTGTTACTGCAACCTGACGGCCGACTTTTGGTAGCAGGATCCGATCAAGTGAGTTTTTCGTTGCGCGATGATTATGTGGTGATGCGACTTGATACAAATGGGGTTTTAGATAATAGTTGGGATGGCGATGGGGTGGCCATAGTGGATATGGCTGGGAATACTGACAACCTCAGAGGCGTTTTTCAATTGAGCAATGGGAAGGTATTGGGAGTTGGCTCTGTGCGTGACGACAATTCCAATCGCTTCATTGGATTGATTCGTTTAAACAATAGTGGTGCGCTTCCATGTGTTGGTGTACAAACCAATGGAAGTCAGTGGATTTGTAACGGAGACAGCGTTTTGATCCACGGACAATGGCGCCATACTGCGGGCTATTACTCCCAAACCTTCACTGCCCAAAATGGATGCGATAGTATTCATAGTGAACAACTTCAAGTCTATCCTTCCCAGCAAATCCAAGAAGTGCATTCCGCCTGCGGCAGCTTCACTTGGAT
>CAZDPF010000150.1:0-5155 GCA_964507215.1 uncultured Chryseobacterium sp.
ACCTGCACTTTCTCTTCCCTGATATCTTGCAGCTTCTTCTCAATTTCCTCTACGGCTTGAGGAACCTTAATGCTGTTGATGTGTACCCTTGAGCCAGCCTCATCCAGCGCATCTATGGCCTTGTCTGGCAAATAGCGATCTGAAATATACCTACTGGTCAAACGCACACAAGCTTCTACGGCTTCAGGAGTGTAGAAAACATTGTGGTGGTCTTCGTATCGGTCTTTGATGTTGTTGAGAATCTGAATGGTTTCATCTACCGAAGTAGGCTCTACCATTACTTTTTGAAAACGTCTTTCAAGGGCACCATCTTTTTCAATGTACTGACGGTATTCATCCAAGGTGGTGGCTCCAATGCATTGGATCTCGCCTCGAGCCAAAGCTGGCTTGAACATATTGCTCGCATCTAAAGAGCCAGTTGCCCCTCCAGCGCCCACAATGGTATGCAGCTCGTCAATGAAGAGAATAATATCGTTGTTCTTCTCCAACTCATTCATAAGCGCTTTCATCCGCTCTTCAAACTGACCGCGGTATTTGGTACCCGCTACCAGAGAAGCCAAATCAAGGGTGACCACACGCTTATCAAACAAAACACGAGAAACTTGTCGCTTCACAATACGGAGGGCCAATCCTTCTGCTATGGCCGACTTTCCCACACCGGGCTCACCAATGAGTAGGGGGTTGTTCTTTTTTCTTCGGGAGAGAATTTGCGAAACGCGTTCAATCTCTCGTTCACGCCCAACCACCGGGTCTAGCTTGTTGTCCTCCGCCATTTTGGTGAGGTCTCTTCCAAAATTGTCGAGTACTGGGGTTTTGGACTTTCCTTCGCCTCGTGGCTTGGGATTGAATGCACTGCCTTCTCGTTTCTCGAAGTCTTCATCGTCTTCTCCGTAAGGCATTTCGCTGCGAGGGGTTTCGGGAATTTCGTCTGTGTAGTGTTGCTGATACTCGCGTTTGACGCGGTCATAATCTACCCCCATATGCTTGAGAAGTCTGCTAATTGGGTCTTCTTCATTTCTCAAAATGCACAGTAATAAGTGGGCCGTTCGAATAACGGCACTATGGTACAATTTGGCTTCTAGAAATGTGGTTTTCAGCGCCTTCTCGGCTTGACGCGTCAAGGGAAGGTTCTTTTTATTGGCCGGTTCTTTCTGAAAATTAGGGGTGTTAATAGATTCTATTTTGGTTCGGAAAGTCGCCACATCTACTTGTAAACCCTCTAGGATTTTGATTGCGCTTCCTTCACCTTCGCGAATGAGCCCTAACATGAGGTGCTCGGTACCAATTACATCATGACCCAATCGCAAAGCTTCTTCTTTGCTGTAGCTAATGACGTCCTTGACGCGGGGGGAGAAGTTTTCGTCCATGCTGATATTTTGGAAAGCCATGGTTAGGCACAATAGTCTTAACGAAGTTAGTGCCAAATAGGTCTGGACCAAACTAAGCCGCCCCTTTGTCAGAATGATACAGCCGAAGAAAAGGCTTTTGAACAGCGACCTGTTTAAAATTGCGAAGGGGAGAGGAGGAGTATAGACTGTTAAACCCATTGACTCGCCTATTTTTGCGGGTATTGCAAAAGGGAACGCATTGGCGTTTTGGACTTGAATTACTGCCATTATGACGGAAAACGATAGGATTATCCCCATTAACATTGAGGAGGAAATGAAATCTGCCTACATCGATTATTCGATGTCGGTGATTGTTTCCCGGGCTTTGCCTGATGTACGCGATGGCTTGAAGCCGGTGCATAGAAGGGTACTCTACGGGATGTATGACATGGGGGTACTCAGCAATCGGAGCTACAAGAAGTCTGCACGTATTGTAGGGGAGGTTTTGGGTAAATACCACCCCCATGGAGACAGTTCAGTGTACGATACCATGGTGCGCATGGCCCAAAATTGGTCTTTGCGCTACCCATTGGTAGACGGACAAGGTAACTTTGGTTCTGTGGATGGAGATCCGCCAGCAGCCATGCGTTATACGGAAGCGCGTCTGCGGAAGATTGCGGAAGAAATGGTAGCTGATATCGACAAGAATACGGTTGACTTTCAGCTCAATTTTGACGACTCGCTCAAAGAGCCCACCGTTCTCCCTTCTAAGTTTCCCAACCTCTTGGTGAATGGCTCTGCCGGTATTGCGGTAGGGATGGCCACTAACATGCCCCCTCACAACCTGAGTGAATGTGTGGATGGTATTTGTGCTTTCATCGACAATCGTGATATCACCATCGATGAGTTGATGCAGTTTGTAAAGGCACCAGACTTTCCTACCGGCGGTATCATTTACGGTTATGATGGTGTAAAAGAGGCCTTTGAAACGGGAAGAGGACGCATTGTTATGCGAGCCAAGGCCAATTTTGAAGAGGTAAAAGGCCGCGAATGTATTGTGGTGACTGAGATTCCTTATCAGGTCAACAAAGCTGAAATGATCAAGAAAACAGCTGAGTTGGTCAACGATAAAAAGATTGAAGGCATTGCCGATATCAAGGATGAATCTGACCGCAAAGGCATGCGCATTGTGTATTATTTGAAGCGCGATGCCATTCCGAATATTGTTCTCAATACATTGTTTAAGTATACGCAGCTACAAACCTCATTTAGTGTCAATAACATTGCTCTTGTTCATGGTCGTCCACAAACCCTGAACCTCAAAGATCTCATCCATCATTTTGTAGAGCATCGCCATGAGGTTGTCATTCGCCGCACCCAATACGAACTTGAACAAGCCGAAAAAAGAGCCCATATTCTAGAGGGCTTGTTGATTGCACTTGATCATCTCGATGCCGTCATCCAACTGATTCGAAGCAGTCAAACGCCCGATATCGCACGTGAAGGCTTGATGAGCAATTTTGGTTTGACAGAAGTTCAAGCCAGGGCCATTCTCGATTTGCGCCTGCAGCGCTTAACCGGATTGGAACGCGAGAAAATCAAGGAAGAGTACGAGGAACTCATGAAGCGAATCGCGTACTATAAAGAGATTTTGGCCAATGAAGAACTTCGGTTCCAAATCATTAAAGATGAATTACAGGAGGTAAAGAGCAATTACGGCGATGAAAGAAGAACGGAGATTGAGTATGCCGGTGGTGATCTGAGCATTGAAGATATGATTCCCGATGAGCAAGTTATCATCACCATATCGCATGCCGGATACATCAAGCGTACGCCACTTTCAGAATACCGTAGACAGTCAAGAGGAGGGGTAGGGCACAAGGGCGCATCCACCCGCGACGAAGACTTTATTGAGTACCTGTTTACCGCTACCAACCACAATTACATGTTGTTCTTTACCGAACAAGGCAAGTGCTTTTGGTTGCGGGCGTACGAGATTCCTGAAGGCAGTAAAACCAGTAAGGGTAGAGCCATTCAAAACCTTATCAACATACCTACGGATGACAAGGTGAAGGCGTTTATTAATGTGAAAGACCTCAAGGATGAGGAATACATCAATAACAACTTCATCACTATGTGTACGCGGAAGGGAATTATTAAGAAAACTTCCTTGGAAGCGTACAGCAGACCCCGGCAGAATGGCATCAATGCCATAACCGTGCGCGATGGCGACACCTTATTAGAAGCTAGATTGACCACCGGAAGCAGTGAAATTCTCATTGCCGCAAGAAATGGTAAATGCATTCGCTTTGAAGAGAGTAGGGTGAGACCCATGGGTAGAGGCGCCAGTGGGGTGCGGGCCATTTCACTGGAAGAAGGCAAAGACGAAGTGGTAGGCATGATATGTGTAAACGATGGGGAAGGAGATATCCTCGTGGTTTCAGAAAAAGGCTACGGCAAGCGCTCTGCTTTAGAAGATTATCGGGTCACCAATCGCGGTGGCAAGGGGGTGAGAACCATGAATATCACTGATAAAACAGGTGCACTGATTGCCATCAAGGCTGTGAATGAAGAAAACGATCTGATGATCATTAATCGCTCAGGCGTGATGATTCGGATGGCCGTAAATGAACTCCGGGTCATGGGTCGAAATACCCAAGGAGTAAAACTCATCAACCTGAAAACCAACGATGAAATTGCTTCCATTACCCAAGTACCGGCAAGCAATGAAGAAGAGGAAAATGTTTCTGAAGAAGGAATGGAAGGAGGGGCTACAGATGTCACTCCCGATGGAACAGAGAATAACTAAGTTTGCAAAAACCAAGAAGATGAAGCTTAAACTGCTGATTTTTAGCTCGCTAATCGCTGTTGGAAGTTATGCCCAAGAGGGTCCGTACATCAGTGACGCCATCATTTCACTTGACAAGAACAATGATGTGCCTGAGGCCTACAAGTTCATTGAAGAAGCCCAAAGCATTATAGAAGGAAAAAGCCTTTCTGAAGTGAAGGCCAAGAACTTGCAGAAGTATTATTACTATCAAGGGCTTATCAATTTGCGTATTGCGCAAAGTCAAGACCCCGCCATTCACGGCTTAAATGAAATGGCTGTTGATGACGCAGTGAAGTTCTTTCAAGAAACTTTGAAATACGAGAAGCAACTGGGAAAAGAGAAGTACACTGACGAGAGTAATTACTATCTGCAAGAGTGTGCCAATCTGGTCTTCATGAGAGGCGCTGCTTTGAGTGATGCTGGTAATAAGGCAGCAGCGGCTGATGCGTTTCTATCGGTTGTTGAGCTTAAGCAAACCTTGGCTATCCCTGTGCTCGATACCACCAGCTTGTACAATGCCGCTTTGCTCTCTGAGCAGGCAGGAGAGAGCAATACTGAGTATTTTAACAAAGCCATCGCCCTCAATGAACAACTGATTGCGTTGGGCTACACTGGTATTAGTTGGACGGTGCTGGATGCGGAATCTCAACAACGGGTTATCGCCGGATCAAAGGCTTCGGCAGAACGCGTAATTGAGCAGCAACCCGAGAAATATAGTGCTCCAGAAGCCACCACACCAGTTACTGCAGATCTATATCGCGCTTTGGTTCGTCTGTACAAACGCACAGAAAACAAAGAGAAATTCCAAGATGTCTTGAAGAGAGGGCGTGCTCAATTTCCAAATGATGATTTCTTTGTGAAATATGAGCTCCAGGAGTTCTTGGATAACAAGGACTATGAATCAGCCATGAAAAACTTGGATTTGGCCATTCAGAGCGATCCTTCCAATCCACTGTTTCCGTACGTTAAAGGTGTCATTCAACAAACGGAAATGAAG
>CAZDPF010000151.1:0-5146 GCA_964507215.1 uncultured Chryseobacterium sp.
GGGTTATAAAACTCAGTTCATTGCCATAACTCACTCCTTGGTTGTTTTGAGCAAACGCACGTACATAATACTGGGTTTGTGCCTGTAAGTTGTCTACGTAAACATGGAATGCGCCCAGACCAACAGGGGCGTCAATGACTCTATCACTTAGATCTGGTTGAGATTGCAGTGAAATGCAAATGCCTACCCGCTGCAAAACAGAAGCTCCTGCCTGTACCACAATACCACCTGTAAATGCAGAATCAGCCGAAAGGGCATAACTCGCAGCGGTGGCCACTACCGGCAAAGTATTGGTGCAACGTGTCAATGCAAATGAATTTGATGTGTCTTGACCACAAGCGTTACTGAGTACGGCTTGTATGATCGCAGAATTGCCATTCCATCCACTGAGGTCTATCGTTACACTATTGGTGTTATTACCCGCAAGAATGAGGGCACCAGGAGGTAACAGCCATTGGTAGTTGACCACTCCATTTTGCGGTTGAATAAACAAGTTGATCGTGTCATTTGTGACGCATTGCGCCAAAGCGTTCAGCACAATATTGCCCGCATTTTCTGGAGCTCTAACCACCGAAACGTAGACGCTGTCAAAAGCACTTTTACATGCGCCTGCTCCTTCCGCGTATACCAAATAGTAGCCCTGATAACTAGTATCCGTAGCAGTGAAACTCGGTTGGGTTCCGCTGTAAATGGTACCATGGGGTCCTTGCCAATAAACCGGCTCGCTTCCAGAAAACACGCTGTTGAGCTGCACAGTACTTCCAACACAAGCTACCAAGTCATTTCCTGCAATGGGGGAAGCTGGCGGAACACAATTGTTGATTTCTGCGGTTTTAATGGTACTCCAGTTGCCATTGTTGTCTCTTACCCTCACCGCCAGTTCATGTAAGCCTGGACTTAAACTCGGCATGTTCAAGGTGTAGGAGGCGTTTAAATATTGGGTTTGCAATCCACTTATCAGGAGATTGCTATTCATTACCCCATTATCTGTGTCAATGAAATAGGCCACTTGTTGGATGTCTGCATCAGGTAGCGTGGGAAGGATGGTGGTATCACTAATGGTGATGGGTCTCCGGGCCCATGTACTCCATACACCTGAGTCTTCTTTAACCCGAATCCAAAGATTGTGAATACCAGGTGCCAGTCCTTGGGTGTTCACTGAAACAGAGCGAAGCACATCATCTCCATAGCCAAATTCAAGGGCGTGGGCTTGACCAGGTCCAGGATCTACATCGCCAAACATATACTCTGCCATCACAACACCTGAAAGTGGCTGTTGGATCACTGATTGTACAATTACAGTGTCATAAACAGTGCAGTAGGGGTCTGATACCGCCACCCAATACATACCCGGACTGAGTCCTTGAATACTTCTCGTGCTATCGCCCGTACTCCACACATAGTGGTAGAGATAACCCGAGCCGCCAGAGACAGCCGACACCGAAGCGGTACCGTTATTCATACCGTTATAGGAAGGACTTACAAAAGTGCTGATCTGCGGTTGTGGATGTACCAAAACTTGGGTAGACTGACTCTGAATTAAATTGCCAAGGCTGTCTGATACAACTACAGAATAATTTCCAGATTGCCCCGCCACTATGGAGGCTGTGGTATCACCCGTATTCCATAAGTACGAAGAGCCAACAGGAGCGCTGATGATTAAACTGTCGCAATCGCAGAATTCAGATGGACCACTGAGCACAAGCTGTCTTGCCGGTAAAGGACCAACCTCTTGAAGATGTACTTTTTCATTGACGCAACCATTGCCATTGTCTATTCTCAGGGTCACCTCGTAAATACCAGGAGAGCCAAATACATGCATTGGATTGTTCACCACGTAATCAGTAATACCATCTGCATTCATATCCCATTCAACACTTGCAGTAGGCAGAACATTTGATGAGGTGTTGATAAAAGAAGTGGGCTGGCCTGCAATAGATGAAGTGCTTACAAAGTTGGCCATGGGCATAGTACAGTTTGCCGGACGAATGACAAGTTGGAAGGAGGTGAGGTGGTTCCATAACCCAGACAAATCCTTGGCCCGCAAAAAGACATTGTAAGAACCTGGCGCTAAAGTAGACACATCCAATGCCCTATGAATATCTATGCTATCTCCGGTACTGATGGGGATGGGAATTCCATGGCCTACCCCTGGATCTGTAGCGCCAATGAAATACTCCAATGCCACGAGCGGCCAGCTAGGCGCAGCTACTTCAGGCACGCGATCTACATGAATGGTTCTAATGTCTACTACACTCCAGTTACCCTCTGAATCTTTAATTCGGCTACCGAACAGATGAGGTCCAACAGATAATCCAGCAGTGCTTGCTATTTCCACCCAATCAAGAGAATCAGTAGGATTTATTCCCACGATGGCCGTGCCGCTGCCCGGACCAGGATCTTGATCGAAGAAATACTCTGCACTGACAATATCAGGATCAGGCCCGGCAAGCATCTGTGCGGT
This sequence comes from uncultured Chryseobacterium sp., assembly GCA_964507215.1. Classification (GTDB taxonomy): domain Bacteria; phylum Bacteroidota; class Bacteroidia; order Flavobacteriales; family Schleiferiaceae; genus RFXV01. The sequence goes on from CAZDPF010000151.1 coordinate 2,465, forward strand.
GTCTTTAACTACCACTACGCGGTAACCAAAGATCGGGCTCCAAAGTCCGTCTGTTTGTTGCGCTCGAACGTATAATCTATGAACCCCTTCTGCCAGTCCAGCAGTAGAAATTTGGGTCAAGCTATTGGAATAATGTCCGGGTTGTACGGTAAGTGCTTGCGCCAAACCTGGTCCGGGATCGTTCTCTCCAAAGAAATACTCCGCAGCAATAATGCCTTCCAAGGGGTTCAAGGTGGTGGCTGGAATGCTGATGCTGAACGTCTGTGGGCAGAATCCGTCATCAATACTCACCGCATATGTGCCGGCTATTTTATTGGTGATCATACTACTCGTATCACCCGTACTCCAAAGAATATGGGGCTTGTAGCTGCTTCCTCCTTGAATAGACAAACGAATACCTCCATTGTGCATACCATTGGTTTCAGGCACCACTTGCCATGAAATGTTCAAAGATGGATGAACGGTAATCTGTACGGGCGGGGTTTGTCTGGGGTTTCCTAATAGATCGCGATAACTCGCCCAATAGGTGCCACTTTGGGTGATAGCCAATGAACGAGAAGTATCAAGGGTATTCCATATATGGTGGGTGCCCGCAGGTGCAATTAAGCGAGTGGTGTCACCTGAACAGAATGTTGTATTCCCTTGAACAATAAGCTGGGCAGAGGGAATAGGTTCAACCTGCACTTGCTGAATAACTTCCGCATAACAGCTATCCATATTCACCACGCTCAACTTCACGGGGTAGATCCCCGGCTGTGAAAAGCTGTGTTGAATGTTCTGGCTGGTGTACTCTATGCTGCCATCTGCATGAATATCCCAATAGTACATGGCCAAGGAAGAGGTGTTGGTACTGGTATTAGAGAAGACAGTGGGCGATCCTACAGCAGCTGAATTCCATTGAAAGTTGGCGCTCGGAGGGCTGCAACTGCTGTCTACACTAAAAGCCGAACTCTTCAAATGAGACCATTGCCCCGATACGTCCTTTACCCGCAGATGAACGGTATGATTCCCTGTTGATAGTCCATTTATTTGAACCGCAAAGGCTTGCTCGAGCATTGTGTCAGCAACCTGAATGGCCAGGGGCTGTGCCCTGCCAGTACCTGGATCAGATTGGTCGAAATAGTATTCAGCCGCTACAATAGGCAAACGGAAATCGGGCAAATTGGGAGGGGGAATGATGTCTACAAAAATGTCGCTCCGGTAAATGGTACTCCAAACACCCCTATTATCCTGAACACGAATCCCTAAGAGATGAGTGCCTACTGGGGTACCTTGGGCAATGAGTAAACTGGTATTGACATCTATAATTGAATCTGTTGACGATAAGGGCAATGGGCTGCCATTGCCGGGGCCAGGGTCGGTATCGAGAAAGTATTCTGCTGCTATTACCGTTCCCCGAGGTCCATTTTCGTGCACCATCATTGCACCGGTATCTTGTACATAGCAGAGATTACTGGAAATAACAGACCATAAGCCATTGGACGCCTGGGTTCTGATGTGTAAAGTATGGGCACCTACTGAAAGGCCTGCCACGGGTACATTAAGATGGGCATCCACATTATTCAATTGCGGAACAGCCAATGGATATCCATTTCCAACACCAGGATCTTGGTCAAAGAAAGCCTCAGCTTGCACAATGTCATTGCCGCTGTTATGGAGGCTATCGGCTATTTGGAAGGTGTAGACCCGAGGACAGAATCCATCCGTTACTTCAACTTCGTAGATGCCTGATGATAAGCCACTGAGAATTGCCGAAGAGGCCCCGTGGGTCCAGTTGAGTACATATTGTCCTGATCCGCCCGATACCGTTAACGCAATGCTTCCATTGGCTTGGCCATTAGTGGCCGCTGCAATATGGGCATACACTGTTGGGGTTTCATGTACCACAATGGTTTTGCTTTGGCTGCTGCGCGCTTGACCATTGATATCTGTATAAGCACATCGATAAGTGCCAGATGTGGTCACTACAATTTGCTGCTGAGACTCACCTGTTGACCAGAGATATTGGCTACCTGCCGGAGCGGTTAAAACAATACTATCTCCTGAGCAAATGGTATCAGGCATTAGGCTACTGATTGTATTTGGTGGGAGTGGACCGATTTCTACTTGCTGAACGATGACATCCGAAACGGCTTCATTGTACAAGCTATAAACTTCTGCACTGCTCAATACGCGATTGAAAAGATAGAGGTCGTCAAATGCTCCATTGGCTTGGTTGCTGCCTTTTGCTCCTACAATCAAAGAATCTAAACCAGTTAAAGAGGTACTGCCCGTTCCGCCTTGGTATCGCAATTCTCCATCCACATAGGCTTTAAAACCATCACTCTGATTTGGATTGTAGGTAAAGGCCAAATGATGCCATTTTCCATCTGCTACTTCTTGAGGGGATCCATAAGCTTGTACACTTTGTCCGAAAACGTAATGGCGATTGCTAGAGGTACTTACAACGCCATTGCCCGCAGCGTCAAGTAAGTTCACTGCATGGCCTGCATCACTTCCTTTAAACCAATACGAAACGCTTAATGACGAAAGGTTCAAAGAAGAAGAGGGGGCCGTGAGATAGGCCAAGTTGGCGGTATTGACGGTAGAGAAAGCACCATTCGGATTGCCCTGTCTCCCCTCCACAGTGGCTATACCTCCTTCTCTAATCAAGGTGCCCAAGGGACCGTGGTAATTGGTGCG
>CAZDPF010000152.1:0-5101 GCA_964507215.1 uncultured Chryseobacterium sp.
TGAAAAGCTCACAAAAGCCAACCTCCGCTTTGTGGTTTCTGTAGCTAAGCCATATCAAAACCAAGGACTTACCCTTCCTGATTTGATCAACGAAGGCAACCTTGGTTTGATCAAGGCCGCGCAACGCTTTGACGAAACCCGTGGTTTTAAGTTCATTTATTATTCCGTGTGGTGGATCCGTCAATCTATTCTACAGGCACTCGCAGAACAATCGCGTATTGTTCGCTTGCCTTTGAACAAGATCGGATCGATCAACAAAATCAACAAGGCTTATGCGGCACTAGAACAAGAGCACGAACGTGCTCCTTCTGCCGAGGAAATCGCCTCCAAATTGGAGATGGGAGAAAATGATGTGAAGGAAAGCATGCGCAATTCCGGAAGACATGTCTCCATGGACGCTCCTTTGGTAGAAGGCGAGGATTCTAACCTTTACGACGTACTCAATATTGGTGACAGTCCGAATCCAGATGAGGATTTGATGCATGACTCGCTGCGCACTGAAATTGAACGTTCATTGGCCACCCTTACCCCAAGAGAAGGCGATGTTATACGCTTGTATTTCGGATTGGGCGGTCAACACCCGATGACCTTAGAAGAGATTGGCGAGAAATTCGATCTCACGCGTGAGCGTGTGCGCCAGATAAAAGAAAAGGCCATCCGCCGATTGAAGCATACTTCAAGAAGCAAGATTCTCAAGTCGTACTTGGGATAATATTTCTTAAGCATAAAAAAAGGGGCTTTCCGCCCCTTTTTTTATTGACCTCAATAACGAAGTAAACGTACCCATTACTTTTGCCGCATGGCCACAATTGCTCCCTCTCTCCTTTCTGCCGACTTCACTCGCTTGGCTGAAGCTGCTCAAATGTTGAATGACTCCCAAGCCGATTGGTTTCATCTGGATGTAATGGACGGTGTATTTGTGCCCAATCTCACTTTTGGGATGCCGATTATTAAAGCACTCAAGCCACATTCCAACAAGCCCTTTGATGTGCATCTGATGATTGTGCAACCAGAGCGCTATATCGATGCCTTTCGGGATGCCGGAGCAGACATTCTAACTGTGCATATTGAAGCCAGTACCCACTTGCACCGCAGCTTGCAGGCCATTCGCCAAGCGGGAATGAAATCGGGCATTGCAGTGAATCCTCATACCCCTGTGAGCCAAATTGAAGATGTGCTTGAACTGGCTGATGTGGTCTGCCTGATGTCTGTAAACCCGGGCTTTGGTGGTCAGCAATTCATCGAGCGCACCTATGAAAAAATTGCCCGCCTGAAGGAGATGATCCTCCAACAAGGCACCAATACGCTAATTGAGATCGATGGCGGTGTGACCAATCAAAATGCCGAAGCACTTATCAAAGCAGGCGCAGACGTATTAGTAGCTGGTTCTTATGTTTTTGGATCAGCTGATCCGATGGCTACCATCGCTGGGCTGAAGCAGTTTTAATACACGAGCAATCGCTCTACCAAATGAGCGCCATCAGCGCTGCTCGCTTGCAGTAAATACACCCCTTCAGGCAAGGTTTCTATATTCAATCGAGCTGCTCCAAGTCCTGTGAGACTTGTTGTGAGCACTTCTCTTCCGCTTACATCGAGGATGCGAAGGTCGATCTTATCCACTTCATTCCACCAAATGAGATCAATGTAGTCTTCGGCCGGATTGGGCATAAAACCAATAGCTGGAGCTGCCATGTTTTCCTCCTCGCCTATGCTCATCCCAACTGTAAACCAATAATCGATTCGGGTACCAAAATCAGCATTGAAGCTGCGGGTAGGTACGCTATTGCCTTGCTCGTACAAACGGGCATATCCGGTACCATCATTGTTGGCAAAGAAAGAAAGTCCATTCTTGCTCCGGTCGTAAATGCGCAGGTGATAACAACCAGGAGATAGCGTAATGTCTTCATTGATCAATTGGTAATTGGCATAGCCATCACCAGTATACAGCACTCCGCCCATATTGTCTTTCAACTCCCACCAAGTGTCTTGTCCTACCCCATTGGTGCGAATATTCAAGCGCAAATTACCTGAGAGGGTGGGCGTTGGTTCAAATTGACTGCGGGCTTCGTCGTTCAGGGCGTATTCATCAGGCATTCCATTGGGCGCGTAAACCCTTGCACTAAAACCATCACTGGCTTGACTTTGTTGCCAATCGCCAGGACCACCTAAGCCGAGTTCCACCACTTCTGATTCCATCATCCCCAAATTACCCGTCCAGTTGTACGTGAATGTGGTAGCGTTATCATAGCCATATTCAATAACACAGGACGTGAGGGGCTGTGCTCCCTTGTTTCTGATTCGCACCAATGCACGTCCGCAAGCCGGATTGAGTCGGCCATGGTCTTCGTGGGTACTCGGACTTAAAATTTCCATCAACTCCACATCATATTGATGGGCATATTGATCGAATTCCAAGAGCACGGTACTCCAGTTGTAGCTAGCCGCATCTTGCCCTCCACCAATGTTGTAGGGCTGAATGTTGATATCGAATTCTTGGGTCTGACCTGCCGTGAGATAAGATGTAAGATTGTGCTCGTAGGTCCAAGCTTTGGCTCCCGGACACCAATTGGCGCGATCATAAAGCCAGGTTCCTCCTTGCGGGTAGATGGGATTGAGCCCGCAATCGTCTCTCCACATCGATTGTGTATGCGTGGTTTGTCCATCAATGCGCACATAATACTCGCGATTGCAGAACTCGGCACAGTTCAAGCTATTGTTGAACCCATGTCCGGAAGGGATCACATGCAGCGCAGCGCCTACCATATTTTGATCGATGGGCACATTTACCGCTGGCAGATTGGTGGCTTCAACCGTACTTGAATTGCGATAGGTAAAGCCGCCTTGTGGGTAGATGTTTCGCAACTGCATCACATTTCTTGCGGGAGTTCCTTCGATCATGTCGAAATCTAAAGTGGCAGAGAAGCCGCTGGACCAACCTTGGTAGAAAATTTCGATTTCCACCGAATCATGGAGCAAAGACTGGTAATCGGTGACATCATACACCAACTCGTGGGTCCATGCATTGCTGTAGCCAAAAGTGCCAGTGCGCATGTAAGCGCCATAGGGCGTAATCATTCGGCCCAGCTCAAAGCGTTCCTTCACCGCAAACACATTCCAAGTGGTATCAACAATCAAAGGATTGGTACTGATGGTATCAATAGTGGCCACATTGCTATCGAGAGCACCAGTAGGATGCAACACACTGATGAGCACGGTATAGTCCCAATCACTGCAACCACCACTGGCACAGCCTAGGGTAAAGCGCATATTCACCCGGTGAAAGTCAGTTCCAGGAGCTGGAAAGAGCGCAGATGCCCGATAGCGTTGGTACCACACCATGTCTACCGCATCATGCACAAGCACATGGGTAGTATCGCCAGGAGCCGCAAAGGAAGGCATCAAGCTTAACAGGCTGAAGAGCCAGGTGAGAAGTAGTAGTCTATTCTTTTCCATCTACGTAATCTTGAAGGTATTGGAACAATTCTGTAAGCTGTCCGTCTTGGGTTTCAGTAGCGCGATGCAGCACTTGGTGTTGATCGTTGTTAAAGAGATGTGGCAGAATATGCGTGAGCAATTCATTGCCGAAATCTTCTGAAGCGTCGCGGGGCAATTCGCCAGGAAGATTATCTACGGCCATCACGCCGATGCTTTGTGGGGTGGCGAAAGGCACTTCCGCCTCGGTTTGAGGATCGTAACCGTAAAAGGGATCGGCAATGGTAGACGGACGAATGGTGGAAGCCACTGGACCATCAATATCGCAACTGATGTCGGCCACCATCTGTAGCTTGAACGCCTCCCGACGTGCTTCTTCTCGGGTAAAGAAAAACGGACTTCCGTCTTCCCAATAGTGTCCGGCCATAAAAACATCTGCCGTTTCTGCAAAAGGCAGAAAAGCCGATTCAAAACCGGTTGGATCGTTGTAAAACTCACTGTTGACAAAAGACCTACCATCTAATCTGCGCACGTATTCTTGTACGGTGAGGGCCGTGTAGGAAGCTTGGTCAAAGGCTTTAATGAGGAAGTCATTGGGATCTACTTTATGCAGGTGTACAGATTGTAAGATTTCTGTTATTCCGCGGGCCACGCGTCCGCCTCCGGTCATCACCAGTTTGAAAGTCTTCGGTAGTGAAACTTTCTTGAGTTCTTCATTCACCTCATTCCGATCGAAGCATAGATGTGCCGGTTTGAGCAAATAGTTGCCGGAGAGCATTCCCCATGCCCGCATGCCGTTGTAGGCCCCTACCACACCTGCATATCTTCCAAAACCAATGAGCCGGGCTCCTTTGGCATTGGTGAGCAGTTCATAATCAATCAAGCGAATATTGCGTTCCAAAAGCGCTTGTAACAGCTTCCGGTTATACGGTTGCTTTTTAAACGTATGGGAGAAGAAGAAATAGGTTTTGTTGGGGATGAGCTGATCAATGGGTACCTCTTTGACTCCAAACAGCACATCGGCTTCGGTGATATCATCCAGAACTTCAATGCCTTTGGATAGGTACTCCTCATCGGTAAAAGACCGAATAGGACTGGATTGTACAATAAGTCTTGCCTGAGGAAATTGCTGCTGGAATTGCACGCATTGCGCGGGCGTGAGCGGTACTCTACGATCTGGAGGCGTCTTTCCCTCACGGATCAGTGCGATAGTTAAAGTATGTGGAGGCATAAGGGCGAAGATAGCCTAACTTTGCAGCACATTTCTGTAACGGGGCTGACTGGTTTTGACAGCAGGCCGAGGCGAAATGTAAGCATGCCGGGCCAAGGGGATGTAGCCCGTAAATCTCATGCCTCACCCTTTTTAACTGGCGCTGATAACTACGCGCTTGCCGCCTAATCGAGCGATAGCCGATTAAGCTAATCTCTTACAAGGTAAGGGAGCGAGCCATCTCCCAAAGGCCCACGTCTGGTGGCGTTTGATCAGGAGGTGCAGGAAAACCGGACTGGAAAGCAATTGGTCATGGGTTGCTTTTGAGAACAAGTGGCTAAGTGGCAAGTAGGCTGTTTGTGGCCGGCTTGTTGCCGACAATTAATCGCAAACTAAGCATGTAGAAAGCATTGCGTGTCCCTGTTTGGACGCGGGTTCGAACCCCGCCAGCTCCACTTT
>CAZDPF010000153.1:0-1665 GCA_964507215.1 uncultured Chryseobacterium sp.
GGCCGCGTTTCTTTTTGCAATAAAGTCAGCTTAGTTATTGGCCATCAATTGGTGGCAAGTCATTTCGCTGAGGAGATAAGCCTGCGAATAGTTTTTGTTGAGCTCAAAAACATGGGCTTCGCCTTGCTCAGAATACACCTGCACATAGTCTACTCCGTTTTGGCTGAGGGTACGCACCAACTCGCGATGGCCGGTTTCTCCTTCTAAATTCCAACTTTTTAGTTCAGGATTGAACACCAAGGCAAAAGCTGCTTCACCGTTCATCGGTTGAATATCAAAGCGGTTTTGTGAAGCGGTTACTTCGTATTCTATCCCTTCAAAACTCAGCAAGTCTGTTTCGGTTTCACCAGGCGCCATGCTAATAGGGTTAGAACCGCTCCAGAATTCAATGAGGTTGAAAATGACCACGTCGGCAAAAGCAACTACACTATAAACCGGAATGATATTCATTCCCCAAAACACCAATGACTTCACAAACTTGTTGTCAGAAACCCCATCGTTCCATTGGTAGACGTTGCGGGTGAGCTGAAAGGTAGCCGAAGCAGGAGGTGGCGCTAAAACCGATGAGGAGCGCCAGGGTCAATGCAGTGATGCGTTTCATACAATGGGTTTTTTGGGTTATGGGGTGAAAATAAAAAGTCCCTGCCCTGTCAATTCTAGAGCTACTTGTCGGTTGAAACGTATCGCTTTTCCCACCAAGCGGAAAAGCACATGGTTGAAAACACCTCTCTTGACCTGAAGGGCTCGGTGATTATGGTTGGTTGGGCGCTTTGGTGGCTTGGTCAAATTGCGCCAAATCATCTAGTAATTGCTGCACTTCTACCTCTGTTTGTTGCAGCTTCGTTTTACAAATGCGCATCAATTCAGCGGCTCGTTTGACTTTGTTAGCCAACACATCCACCCCAATGGTACCACTCTCCATCTCCGCCACAATGGCCTGCAATTCGGCAAAAGCCTCTTCGTAATTCAGATTGCTCATTCTTTTGTTTTTTTCCACTGCACAATACTTCCGCTGCGCCCTTCTGCAAATTGGGTGATTAAGGTATCGCCTTCTTTCAATTCGTGCGCACCCATTACGGCCTTGCCGTTTAAGGTTGTAATTGAATATCCCCTAGCCAAAACCTGTTGAGGGTCATAAGCCTGCACCATTTGGGCAAGTGCATGAAGCAGATCATGATGATCTTTCATGCGTTTCAAAGAAATCTCTGGAAGTGATAGCTGAAGGGTATGCAGTCTTTTGGCCTCGTCGCGCATTCTCCAATGAACAACTGCCTGCATTTTCCAAAGGCTTTGCCGCAGTTGTCCTTGGGCCGAGACCTGCACGCTGCGGCTGAGGTTGACGAGTTCTTGGCCCTGCTTGCGAAGTTCGTTTCCCTGCTCTTGCAATAGCATTCGCGCTTGCCACTGAAATTGCAAAGACGTCTGATGAATACGCTGCCTTGACGCATTTCGCTTTTCATGCCAAGTTGCCTGCAGTGTTTCCTTTGCTTGGCTGAGCTGATCAGCGAACAGGTGAAATTGGTCAAGCAGTTTTTCGGCCAACTTGGTAGGGGTAATGGCAGAGGTATGCGCCACCATCTCCGCTACGGTTTGATTGGTAGCGTGGCCAATGCCCGTGAGTACCGGAATAGGACAATTCGCAATGGCGGTACACAGCTGCAGATG
>CAZDPF010000153.1:1765-2882 GCA_964507215.1 uncultured Chryseobacterium sp.
CCTTGTTGCTGCAACTGAAGGATGCACGCTTTTTTCTCTTGTTCTAAGTCGCCAAGACTATAGCTAGGGTCAATGTCTTTGATCTCCAGGCTGATTCCGTGCCGGGGCGAATACCGCAGTCGCCCATAGCACAGCATTTTCATGCCGTCTTTGAGTTCCTCTTTCACTTCGTGCCGGAATCGCTCTTGAATTCGAAGCAAATCGCTTTTCCAGATCATCCCCCGCATTTCCACCACCACTTGTCCGTTGTTTTTCTCTACCAAATCTGGATAAGCGTGACCAGAGTGCTTGTATACGCCCAGTTTATTGATTTCACAGCGCACCCAATAGTATTGCGACCAATGCTTTTGAAACATACGCTCCAACCCCTGGGCCAGTTCCAACAATGAATAGGTCTTTGGCGTCATGTCTGTCATCTACCGCAATGGATAAAATAATAGGAGAAGGGGCGCATCAAAGTGCCATTTTTAAAGATGAGGCTTTGCGCAACAAGACACTATGCCAAACGGCCACGAGGAGGTAAGGCAATGAGAAACCTATAATTCGAACATCTTGCGCCAGAAGACCTACCAGAAGCAACATCAAGTAGAGGAGGGCGATGCCTCCAATTGCGGATAACTCTAACCACAAGGGGAGTTTTGTAAAAAGGGAGAATGCCAGAACCACTTGCCCGAGTAGGGGGAACACAATAAAAGGATGCAGCCATTGAGCGGGTTCTTCCAAGAGCTTCTTGAAGAGATCACTTTCAATCTCCCAAACAAATGCGCTTTGATCTCCCCAATGCAAATAACCCATAAGTGAAGTAGTTAGCAAAAGAACTCTTCTTCTCCACGGAGGATACATTTCCTTCACATCATTGGTTTTGAATCGATCACTAAAGATAAAGCAGGCCTATTGTTTTTCTTGTGTATTTTGCTCAGTCTCAAAACCCTAAAATGCGTTTCTGTTTTCTGCTTTCCATGGTTCTGATGGCCACTAGGGTATTTGGCCAATGTACCATTACAGCTTCTGCCGATACCCTGCGGGCTTGTCCGGGCGAAATGCTTGCACTCAGCGTGAGTGGGGGAGGAAATTACACCTGGTCTGGTTCTAATAATTTGTCGTGTACCCAATGCCC
>CAZDPF010000153.1:2982-5095 GCA_964507215.1 uncultured Chryseobacterium sp.
GGAACGGGCAATTATTTATTGGTGAATGGCTCTACCAATTCCAATCAGATTCTTTGGCAACAGACCTTGAGCTTGCCGCCCGGTGTGCAAGTTGACATCAGTCTGTGGTTGCTCACTTTTGTTACGCCGGCGGGGTCTATGCAGATTTCAATGAACAACAATGTATTGGGCGCCGCATTTTCTAGTCCTTCTTCCGCCGGCGTTTGGCAGCAACGCACCCGCACTTTTACGGTACCTCCTTCCGGTCAATGCATTCTGCGCATCACCACTTTGTCTAGCAGTTTGGCGGGCAACGATTTCGGCTTAGATGATATTTCGCTCTCCTATAATTGCACCGGAAGCGACACCGTTTATGTGGCCGTTTCACCTCCTCCCGTGTTGAAGGCCAGGGCTTTGAAACGCATCGGTTGTGATAGCCTCTGTGTGCAGTGGAGCAATCAAAGCGGACTTTCGCCCAGTGGGCATACCTTCTGGTGGGATTATGGTGATGGCAGTCCGCTCGATACCAGCTATTCGGCTTCTCACTGCTACAGTCAACCCGGCATTTACTATCCGGTGCACTACGCCAAATCAACGGCCGGATGTGAAAACCAACTGGCCCTGGCGCCGGTCATTATTGTTCCGTCTCCGCAATTGCGTGCTGAGGTGAGCGATACTGCCTTGTGCGACAATGGTTGCGTGCAATGGACCAATCGGTCTGGCTTGGATTCTAACTTCTTCACCTTCTGGTGGGATTATGGCGATGGCAGTCTGCCCGACACCAGCTTTTCAGGAAGACATTGCTATGCGCAAACCGGAACATTCTACCCCAGAATGTATGTGTTGCGAAACGACAGCTTCGCTTGTACCGCCCAATTGGATTTAGCGCGTATTCGAATAGAAAATTCACCAGCCTTGAGTTTGCTTTCAGCGGAAGGAGGGGAGTGGAATGAATCGGTCTACGTGCTTGAACCAGAGATGGCCACTACGGTTTTTCGCTGGCAGGTGAGCGGGGTCAATCAACTCAGCGTTGATTGGGGCGATGGCCAGACAGAGACGGTGATCCGATCGAATTCTGGCGCATTTGAAGCAATGCATGACTATCAGAGTCCGGGACCATTTAAGCAGTGTGTGTATTACCAAAGCAGCATTGGTTGTACAGATACTTTGTGCAGCGAAATTGACTTTTGGCCCAGCGTGGAGGTTCCCAATGTATTTTCTCCGAATGGCGATGGCAGCAATGACCGCTATTACCCCACCTTTTATTCTACAGAGCGCGTAGAATGGGCGGTTTTCAATCGTTGGGGCAGTGAAGTATTTCGAACCCAAGATGTAACCGAAGCTTGGGATGGTACTTTCCGAGGCAGTGCGTGTGCTGAAGGGGTCTATTTTGTAGAAGTGCGCATGGAATCGCCCTATGGAGGTCAGGCCCGAACCGCGCGAAGTAGCCTCCATTTGTTTCGGTGATCCCCAATATCTTGAGCACTGTTTAGCGAACCACTATGGAATTGATGGAACCCCAGAATGAGCTTTGGCAAGAGCCAAAGAAAGAAGTTGTCATTCATCGTGAGATCCGTCGCCTCACTTGGCGGAATATAGGTTGGGAGTTTGCTGAAGCATTCAACATCAACCGGGGACTGCTGTATACCATGCGAGGATTAACGCTGCATCCGGCGCGCACCATCAAAGAGTATCTCAATGAAGGCCGCTTTCAGGTGCTCAATCCAATTCGCTACTTCATTTTGGTGGTGGGCATTGTACTTTTTGTAGCGGCGCGCAAAGGCTATTTTGAAAGAACTTCAGAGGCTTTTAAAGTAGAAGTGAATGGCGATGCTGATCCTGAAAAAGTACACCAAGCCGAAGAGCGTATTGCAGAAGCTTACCAAGAGTATTTTGTCAAGTACCAGAATTTCTGGAGTATAGGCTCTATTGCCTTAACTGCCCTGTTCACTTGGTTGTTCTTTTTAAAATCGGGTTATACCTACTTAGAGCATTTGGTGATCAACACCTATATTTTTCTCCATACCTATTGGATTTTCTTCATCGGTATACTCTTGGACATTGCCGATGGGATATGGCTCATTGCCTATTTCGCGGCTTATGTGGTGATGATGATGGTGGTGTTCAAGCAGCT
>CAZDPF010000154.1:0-5073 GCA_964507215.1 uncultured Chryseobacterium sp.
CCGCTCACAATACTGGCTTTCTACGGGTCAACAGGCAAGGCCACCTATTATTAGCTATTGTGCCTTATTACTGTCCAATACATTGAATACATCTTTGCCTTCTCCTCATAAATATTCGTTGACCCCTTGAGGCTTTAATGAAATGAAAAGTCGCCACAAACCTCTGAGGCGACTTCTCAACAACTGTAAACGAAACAACTACTCCACCCGCTCTACATTGTCATCGGGTATGCGGTCTACGAGGTAGTTGTATGGGTCTACGCCTGCGTAGTCTGGCTTTTCATTCACCAAGAAGCTGAAGCTGTTCTCCCTTCCGCGCACTTTCAATCGCTGCATCACAATCGGGCGAGCCAGTTTGTTATCGCCTTCTTTGGCAAACAGTCCGATGTCGATATAGTCTTGCACCTCCACCGCACTTTCAGTTCCCAATGAATCTGCTTTGTACTTCTCTGTAATCACCTCTACGGTTACCCGAAACTGATCGGCTTCGGGCACAGCCACTGCATTCACCACCCGATTAGAAAAGAGGGTGATGTCTGCAAACAAATCGGTGATCAAATACTGCAAACTGTCTGGGGTATGTCTCCGAAATGCTTCCACAGCATCTACCGAAGTGGGGAAAGGCGGTGCTTGATAGCCATGATTGCGAATGAGCTCTGCCAAAGCGGCATTCACCTGCGCTTCGCCAATCATCTCCTTCAAATAATACATCACCAAGCTGCCCTTGGGATAGTGAATATACCCCTGCTGTTCTACCTCCATCAACGGGCGCTCGGCCTCGGTTTCTCCGCTTCTTCCACGCAGGTAACGGTCCATCTCATAGCGCAAGAACTTCCGCATCAGATCTCGGCCGTACTCCTTCTCCATCACCATCAAAGCGCTGTACTGGGCAAAGCTCTCACTCATCATTTCGCTGCCGCGCATGCGGGCACCTATGAGCTGATGCGCCCACCATTGGTGCGCCATTTCGTGGGCCACAACGTAAAAGGCCATGTCGATGTCTTCTTCTTCCACCTTCCGTAGATCATATATAAACCCGATACTCTCGCTGTACGGCATGGTGCCGGCGAAGGCTTGAGCAAAACTGGAATAGCGCGGAAACTCAATAATGCGCGCCTGTTGGTGCTTGTACTCGCCAAAGTTGGCCTCGTAATAAGCCAGCGACTTCTTCATACTGCGCAGCATATTCTCCACATTGTAGTGGTGCTCCGGAATATGGTACACTTCAAGCTGTACATCATTCCATTGGTCTCGGGTAACGGTATAACGCGCCGACATAAAGGAGAAGAAGTTCAAGGCTTTATGGTCTAATTGGTATTCATAAACCTTCTGTCCGTCTTCTTCATACTCGCGCATCAAGCTGCCTGGAGCAATGGCTATTTGATCAGGTGCTGTGCGGAAAGTGGTGTGCATGGTCACCCAATCTGCGCCTACATAATTGATCATTCGGGCGAGGGTATCAGCCGGATTGAGCCTAGGCATGCGCTTCTTCTCTGGCAACTCCATCTTCTTCCGGCGGTTCTTGTCGCCAATCTCCACGCCGCTCTCATAGCCCAGCACGGGGAACATATCGCCATTGTTGAAGAAACTGCCGTTCTGGGTCACCGAGGTCACTCCCACTTCGTTCTCAAAGCCATCGGTGATGAGGTAGTTGTCTACTGAAATCAGAAAGCTATCGCCAGGCATCACGGGCTTTTCAAAGCGGTAGATGCGATAGTCTAAACGATTGTCGCGCATTTCCAAAGCCGCGCCTTCCACCTCAATCAGCAAACTGTCGCTAAAGCTGGGCAGGGTAAAATGCAATTCGTGCAAGGGCTCTGCATTGTGGTTGTAGGCATGGGCCTCAATATGGGCATGTAAATCGCGATCGTAAGGACGCAGATCGAGATCAAAATCGAGGTGGTACAGGGTGGGTAAAGGCAGGTTTTCATACTGCTTGTAGCTCAGCTCATAGTCTTTCTGCTTCTGCTCGCGCACCTTTCGCACATCATAGCTATTGAGCACGCGGGTGTTGTAATACGTAAAGCTGGCGGTGCCCAAGAAGAGCAACAGCAGGGCCGACAATTGAACGCCCTTTCCGCCCAAGCGCTGCCTGAACATCTGCCAGCGATAGGCCCTTCCGCTCTCTCTTCCTCGCAAATAAAAACCATAGGCCAAATGGGCCAAAAGCACGCAGAAGAGAGTCCAGTAGAGGTTGAACCAGAAGTTGTTCTGTACAAAAGGACCGTAATGGTTCATATCGCTGTAGAGCACGAAGGGCGTTCCGCCAAACTGCAGCATATTCGAGTTGATCTCCAACACATTCCAGATGAAGGCGTTGAGAATGAGGAAGAGAATGAAAACGAAGTAGGCCAGAAAGCGGTTGTTGAGCAAATAGTGGAAGAACACCGCCAATACTGCGAGATAGGCAAAGCTCAAGAGATCGTCTACCCACAACGACCAGAAGTACTGCTCCGGTCTGAGGTCTGTAAAGCCATGCAGCAACTGGCTCAGCATGCCCACCACAGAGGTGGCGATGAGCATCACTGCGATAGCACCAATGAGCGCCATTATTTTGGCAGAGAAGTACATGCCAGTGGCGAAAGGCGTGGCGTCTTTGATTTCATCGATGCGCACATCGCGCTCTTTGAACACCAGCACCCCGCTGTAAAACACCACAATGGCAATGAGGAAAAGGTAGAAACTGCCCTGAATGGTGTCTATGATGGAGTAGGTCACCGGGTATTTCTCTACCCCATAGCCTTCTGAAAAAGATACCAAGGAGACGATGAGGTTGATCACGCCGATGGCCAGGATGATGAGGAAGGTTGGATTGCGGATGATGGAGCGGAATTCAAAGCGAAGGATGTGGAAGAAAGCCCCCCATTGAAAAGCGCCTGCATTCTTTGACTTCCAGGTGCGGAGTGTCTCTACACGAACGGAAGGCGCTTCGCTTTCGGTTGCACCGCTGGCCTTTTTGCTCTTCTTCCCCTTGGCGCGCGTGCTGAACTGAAAACGCATAGACATCAAGCCGAGCAGCACCAAAGAGAAAGCCATCCACACCAAGCGATTGGTCAACAATAAGCCACTCACCGGAACAGGGGCCAAGTTCTTCTCATCCACGGTGAGGTACTTGCCCGCTATTGATTTGGCCGTGCCTCCAAATGGGTCGAGCATGGCCGACCACCATTGGTTCTCGAGGTCAGAACTGAGTCCGTCTGCAATGGCCAGCAACACCAAAATCACCATGGCGCCGATCCATGACACCAAAGCCGAGCGGAAGGTCATGGCCAAGCTGTAGATGAGCGCCCCTCCGAAGAGCAAGTTGGGCAAGGCAAACACAAAGAAGCCGCTCAAGTGGCCGGAAAGAATGAAATCGCTGTAGCGTTCTGAGGTGGCCCAGGGCATGTACGGACCGATAAGCGCCCCGAAGCTCACCCCGAGGAAGGGAATGAGGCTGATAGCGAAAGCGCCGAGGAACTTGCCGAAGAAGTAAGCGTTTTTGCGGATGGGCTTGGTGAAGATGAGGCCTTCCATCTGCCGTTCAAAATCGCGCATGGCGGTGCCGTTCATAAAGGCCGTGATGATGAGCAAGCCCAGAATAGACATGGCGCTGTACAGATCTTGAATCACCGAAGGAGCGTTCTTGTTCACGCTGCCCACACCCCCGCCTATGGTCACATTTTCAGAGGAAACTGCCCCCATCACCAAGGCAGAGATAATGGCGAAGAGAATCCAGGTTAGCGGCGATCGCCACCAAGCGCGCCACTCATATCGAAAGAAAGTAAGCATGGAAGAGGGCGTTTAAATGAGTTCGTTCAACTTGGCAAAAAAGACATTCTCCAGATTGTCTTCGGCGGGTTGGAAGCCCTCGCCCGGATGGCTGTCAGCAAATACATTAATCAAGGGCATGCCCGCTACGCGCTTGTTGGAGATCACAGAGTACCGACTTTCATATTCCGGCAGCTCGTGCTTGGGAATCTGTTTCTCCCACACCTTGCCTTTAATGAGGTGGAGGGCATCATCGGTGGTGCCGTTGAACAGCAATTGGCCCTTGTTCATGATGGCCATTTGCTGACAGAGCTCGCGCACGTCTTGTACAATATGGGTGGAAAGGATGACGATGACGTTCTCGCCGATTTCACTGAGGATGTTGTAGAAACGATTGCGCTCGCCGGGATCGAGGCCGGCGGTGGGTTCATCTACAATTACCAATTGCGGATCGCCAATGAGGCATTGGGCGATGCCGAAGCGCTGCCGCATTCCGCCGCTAAAGCTGCTTACGGCCTTCTTCCGATGATCGCTGAGGTTGACTTTCTCCAAGAGATAGTCTACGATCTCTTTGCGCTCGCCTTTGGAGGTAAACCCTTTGAGCAATGCCAAGTGCGACAAAAGTTCTTGTGCCGAAACGCGCGGATACACTCCAAACTCTTGGGGCAGATACCCCAAGATCTCCCTTACCCGGTGTTTATCGTTCAGCACATCCAGGTCGCCCAGCATCACAGTGCCGCTATCGGCTTCTTGAAGGGTAGCCAAGGTGCGCATGAGCGATGATTTTCCCGCGCCATTGGGTCCGAGCAAGCCAAACATACCAGAAGTAATGGTGAGGCTTACATTGTTGAGTGCGTGTACGCCGTTGGGGTAGCGCTTATCGAGCGCGGTGATGGTTAACTCCATGAGGAAACAAGCTAGGGTTAGGCATTGGAGGCTGCTTCAGAGCGGCCTTTGCAAGCGGAAAGTACAAAGCCTTGACTTGTAGGCAATTTAAACCGAGCCCTTTAACGAGAAATTATCAGTACACGCCTTCATTACAAAGCTTTGCTTTCAGGCGTTGACCCCTGCTTGTAAAGCTGAACAACGAGCTGCTTCGGCAGCACCACAAGTTAAAGAACCGTTGGTAAGCTACTGAACTCTCCTGCCACGCTGATGTGCTCGCGTGACTTGGTTATATGGCCACCTGACACGCTTATATGGCCACCTGACACGCTTATATGCTCACCTGACACGCTTATATGCTCACCTGACACGCTTATATGGCCACCTGACATGGTTATATGCTTACCTGACATGCTTATATCCTCACCTGACACGCTT
>CAZDPF010000155.1:0-5005 GCA_964507215.1 uncultured Chryseobacterium sp.
AGTCATTCTCTCGAGTTTTAAGAAAGGACTCTCTTTGGAGCTTATTGCAGAGATTGTGGATATCTCTATTGAGGAAGTTGAGCAGATTTTAAAAGAAGCTTAAGCTTTCTGAGCGCTTCTACCTCTCGCGTATTCTTGTCCAACCCTGTGACTAGAAGACGTTAACTACGATTGGTACCTTCTTAAAAAACAGAAACGGTCTAAAGAAATAGGCCATTAACTATAGGGAAGCCTCCCCCCCCAACAAACCTTCCCCTTCTACCACAATAAAATAAGGGTAGAGACGCCAATTCAAGCTTCTCTACCCTTTTGGTTTTATTCTAACTGGTGTACAGAGCTTATCGCTCTTATACTTCGTCTGGACGCAAGACCCTGCGGCCTTACTTTACTATACGCACCAGCTCTACATCAAAAATGAGGGTGGCATTGGGCGGAATCACCCCTCCGGCACCACGGGCGCCATAGCCCAAATGGGGAGGAATAATCAACCTGGCTTTGTCGCCTACAGAAAGTAATTGGATGCCTTCCTTCCAGCCTTCAATCACACGGGCTTGGGGTCCGTATTGCAATTGGAAAGGTGCATAAGGCTCACGACCGGGATTGTAAATACCTTCCTTCTCAGCAATTTCCTTAATGCTGGTATCGAAGATGGTTCCATCCATAAGATAACCAGCGTAGTGCACTTCTACCATTTGGCCTGTTACAGGCTTCTCGCCATTGCCCTTTTGGGTGATTATGTAGCCTAGTCCTGATTCGGTGCGCTCTGCTCCCTCCATGGCGGCTTCAATCTGACGCTGCGCCTCAGCTTCCGCTTCGGCTTGCTTCTTCAGGTAGTCTTCTTGTCCGCCATTGAAAGCTTCCATGGCCTTGAAGTTCATCGCCTGGTCGCCCTTGCGGATGATCTGCACTTTCTCCAATACCACATCGGTCTTGGGCTTGTCGCGCTGGTCGCGATCTACCTTCGTGATCTTGCGAACAATCTCATGTCCCTTCACTACTTGGCCAAAGATGCTGTGACGATCATCTAACCAAGGGGTGGCGGTATCGGTAATGAAAAACTGACTGCCGTTGGTATTCGGACCCGAGTTGGCCATGCTCAAGATGCCCTTGCTGCTGTGGCGTAGGCTTGCATCGAACTCATCGGGGAACTTGTAGCCAGGATCGCCCATGCCGGTGCCCTGTGGGTCGCCGCCTTGAATCATGAAATCTGGAATCACCCGGTGAAAGATGGTGCCATCATAGAAAGGCTGGCCTTCTTCTTTGGTGTTGTTCTTCATGGATCCCTCTGCCAAAGCAACAAAGTTGCCCACCGTCATAGGTACCTTTTCATACTCCAATTCCACCAAGATATCACCTTGGGTGGTTTGAAAAAGAGCGTACATGCCTTCTTCGAGATTCACTTTTTCTCCGTTCACGGTTACATGGTTCTGTGAGTTACATGACATGAGCGCCGTAGTTGCGATCAACGCCAAAATCATTCTTTTCATGGGATAACTTTTCCGAGCGCGAAGGAAAGAAATTGTGCGGAAAGATGCCCGCATTAAGGTTGCACTTCTATTAAGTGTATTCTGCCGGCCAAAGCAGATCGCATGGGAACTTGCTCTGAAATGCCCGCAATGCCATAGGCCAGATGCGAGGGCAATACCACCCTTGCTGAATCTCCTGCGCGCATTTGCTGCACCACTTCATGCAGTCCCATGGCCACAGCCTCTTCTTTTTCCACCCGCCATTGCAGGGTCTGTGTGCTCTCTCCATCATACAAAAGAGTACCATCCAGCAACATGGGGTACCATTGCACCTTCACGCGATTACCCACTTGGGCCTTCTCCCCTTTTCCGGTTGAAAACACTTGTATGTATAAACCGGTTCCGGTAGGCTGCAGTTGCCATTGCATGGCTTGGGCATAGGCTTCAATATGGGCCCTTTCTTCCTTTAGAAATTGGCGATGGCCTTGTATGCGTTCATTCTCAATAGAATCTCTTTGGGCCTGCTGCTCTGAGGGCTTGTGTACACGCGCGGGTTCATGTCCGCAAGAAGAACAAGCAGTCACAAAGGCCGCAGACAATAAAAAGAGTTGATGAAGTCTCATAAAGATTGGAAGAGGGTGCGAAGGGTGGCTTTGATACTCTGAAGGTCAGCTGACGATTGTCCGCCAGCTGCATTGAAATGTCCTCCTCCATTAAAATGGTCTCGGGCCATGGCGCTCACATCAATAGATCCTTTAGACCGCAAAGAAAGCTTCCAGCCTTCTTCTCTTTCAATAATAAAGGCCGAAACCCGAATGCCTTGTAGGCTGAGGCCGTAGTTCACAAAGCCTTCGGTATCGCCTTTCTGAAAATTCATGGCTTGCAAATCTGCCTTGGTGAGCCACATGATGACAGCGCCTTGGGCTTGATCTACTTCCATAGTGCTCAGGCATTTGCCCAACAAGCGCAATCTGCTCTCGCGATCTTGGTCGAAGATCTGTTCGTGAATTACCCAGGGTTGGGCGCCTTTTTCAAGCAATTGGGCAGCAATCGAAAGGGTTTTCGGACGAACCGAGGAAAAGCGAAAAGAACCGGTGTCAGTAATGATGCCTGTATACAGCGCTTGAGCGGCTTCCGAACTGATGCCTTCGTGCCATTGGAGGGCTTCAAGCAATTCAAACACCAATTCGCAGGTGCTTGCCACATCGGGATAACTCAAAGTATGGGCGGCATAATTCGCAGGTTCACGGTGGTGATCGAGCATGAAGACCTTGGCGGGATCTTTCTCAATAAAGGGTGTGAGGAATTCCCCCGCACGATCTGCGCGATTGAAGTCGAGCGTACCAATACAATCTGCCCTTTCCAAAATCTCACGGGCTCTATCGGCTTGCTTATCCGCAATTATCACGGGAACCGGGACTTGCAGAAACTGAAGGAAATCAGGATAAGCGTTGGGCATTACAATATGCACCTCATGGCCATGTTGTTGGAGCGCATGGGCCAGGCCGAACACACTTCCCACCGCATCGCCATCCGGATTCCAATGGTTGATGAGCACCATTCGTTGTGGCTGGTGCATCAACTGGCGAAAAGATTCAGAAATCTGTAGCATAGGGCACGAAAGTACTGCATACATAGGTCGAAGCCGGAGAACAAGAAGATGTGGTCCAATCGTTTCTCATCAAGTATCAAATAATCGCCGCTGCTAAGCGCATCTTTTCTACTTTCGCGCCGAATTTGAAAAGCACAAAAGCATGGCTGGCAACAGAACTTTCACCATGATCAAGCCTGACGCGGTAGCGAACGGCCATATTGGTGCCATTTTACAGCGCATCAATGCAGCAGGTTTCCGCATTGTATCTATGGAGATGACTCGCTTGAGCGTGGCAGAAGCCTCTGAATTTTACGGTATTCACAAAGAGCGTCCGTTTTTCAATGATTTGGTGAGCTTCATGACTTCAGGTCCTATTGTAGCCGCCATCTTGGAAAAAGACAATGCCGTAGAGGATTTCCGCACTTTGATTGGAGCTACCGATCCTAAGAAAGCCGATGCAGGCACGATTCGCGCAGATTTTGCCGATTCTATCGAAGCCAATGCCGTTCACGGATCTGATTCAGACGAAAATGCCGTGATCGAGGGGCAGTTTTTCTTCGGTCGCCGCAACCACTATTGAGTTAACCGCTCACCAACCAACCTTGGAAAGCCCCGTTTCGGGGCTTTTTTTATGCTTGACCAGCAGGAATTACATCAGGCGAATTTCCCGAATGCGTTTTTCGCCCAGGCTTTCGTTCAGTTGCTGGAGCAAGGCTGTTTTTTGCATAGCTACCTCATGCCGGGTGATGGAATCTTTCATTTGGGCGAAGAGCACGCCATCTTTTATTTTCATCCATTTGGTGCTCAAGGCCAACTCCTTTCCCAAGAAATCCTCCCAAACTTGCTTGATGCGTGCATCTTCCAATCCGGTTCGAAGGCCGAGACGGTCTACCATTAACTGTATGACTTGTCCGATAGACTCTGTATTGGTGTCTCTTTTTTTCATGTGCCTAAATCGATGATGCGAGAATCTTCATTGATTCTCTGGAGGATGGCAGCCGTGCGTTGACGGTCAGTATCGGTGAGGAAGATCTGTCCGAAATGATGGGTGTTCACCAATTCGATGAGATGGGTTACCCGTTCTGCGTCCAGCTTGTCGAAGATATCATCAAGCAGCATGATGGGTTGCACTCCGCTGCGTTTGCCCAGGAAGTCAAACTGGGCCAATTTAAGGGCTACAAGAAAGCTTTTTTGTTGCCCTTGAGAACCGAAATGCCGCAGTCGTTCGCCATCGAGTTCCCAGTGAAAATCGTCTTTGTGTATTCCACTGCTGGTATGTCCTGCCTGAATATCGCGCAATTGGGCACTGCGCAGTTGATCGAGCAAGGGTTCTTGGAGCAAGCTGCTCTCGTAGGTCAAACCCGCTACTTCTTTACCGCCAGAAATTTTGAGGTAGTAGCTGTTCACCAATTGCATCATGGCTTGGGCAAAAGACTGCCGGGCTTGAAAAATGGAGTGGCCATGTTCCTGCAACTGCAGGTCGTAGGGTTCGAGGAGGTCTCGTAAAGAGCTGCCCATTCGACCAGCTTCTTTAAGCAGTGCATTGCGCTGTTGTAGCACCCGATTGTAGCGCAATAGCGATTCGAGATAGGCGGCATCTGATTGGGCAATCACCTGGTCTACAAAGCGCCTGCGCACTTCACTGCTTCCTTCTATTAACTCGTGGTCTTTGGGCGCGATTACTACAATGGGGAACCTCCCGATGTGATCGGCCAAACGCACATAGGGTTTGCTGTTGCGCTTGAATAGCTTCCGATGCGCTTCTTGCCAGGCCCCAACTACCTCTTCTTCTTCCCCATCGCGAACGAACTGTCCGGCAGCCATCAACTGTTCTTCCCCTTTTCTCACCAATTGCTTTTCGCTGCTCACAAAGTAGCTTTTGCACATAGAGAGGTAGTGGATGGCATCAATCAAGCTGGTCTTCCCCTCGCCGTTATTGCCCAAT
>CAZDPF010000156.1:0-4974 GCA_964507215.1 uncultured Chryseobacterium sp.
GAAATTCCCTCCATAGGCCAAGACAAAGGAGACAAAAAGAATCATTACGCTCAGTCCGTTACAGCCTTCCTCTACAGCTATGGCCCTTATATCTTTAAAGATCAAGGTGTCAAACGTTTGCTCTTCTGCTGTTTTTGCATAGTTGAGATGAGCATTCTCTTCAATCACCACCTCATACCCCTGCCATTTTGCCAACTGCGCCACCTGCTCTACTACCCAATGGGTAAAGGGGTCTCTTACTTGTGGCTCGGATTGATCGTATTGCTTGATAAAAATTCCATAAGCTGCTGAGAGCAAGCCATAGGTCAGGAAAAAGCGCAAGAGAAATAGTAATGTCGGACGAAAATCACTCCACATCAGAAGTCGTAGTAGCGGTTAAATATGTTGGTACGCAATGCAAAACCGATGACCGAGTCATCAGAATCAGAAAAGCCTGAAGAAGCATCTTCATTGAAGCGAATGCTTCTTAAGGTGTAGCTCAACTCCAGTCGCAACCGAATAGCGGGATTGATCATATAATAAGTTCGCAAATCAAGGAAGTAAAACCTACTGCCATTGTATTTGCCAATATTGTGATTGTCGTCAAAAGGTCGCTCGTTGTAAGACGTATAGATTCCTCTGCCAAAATATTGGTTGTCATCATTGCCTTGTAGCCCCCAATTAAACTGGAATTCCGCACCATACCTTTTGAAGTCATAAGCTGCTTGCACCACTATCTCGTGAAAGTTAGCGCCCCATGGATGCGCCAGTTCTTGGTTGTAATGACCGTAATTGGTGATTACATCGAGATGCGAGTAGGTATACGGACGAGCTGCATTGTACTCTAGTCTTCCGAATAAATTGTCAACGCCAAAGAGATCATAACCCTTCATTCCCAGTTGCCAAGCAAATTTGTTTTTCCAAGAACCTTTGCCGCCAATTACATCGCGAGAACTGAATTCATCAAGCAAAATTTGACCGTAGGCCATCCATTGGTCTTTTATTAAATAGGAAGCACCAAAACCTAGCAAGGCATTGCTGGCATCTGACCCACGCGCAAATTCAATAGGTCGGTAGAAAATAATGGGGTTTAAGAAATTTACATCAAAGCCGCGCTGCAATGCAGAATCAGACCAAACAATGGCTTCAAAGAAATTAATATTCCAGCGCTTGCCCAAATTGATGCTCAAATAGTGCATGGTGGTATACTTGCGAGCGAAAGCGTTATTTACTTCAACTTCAGGTCGAATGTCCGTCATGAAGTTGTACAGGTTAACGTATTTGATTTTCCATACGGTAGTTTCTATTCTTAGATAGGGATAGCTAAACGCATTATCACTTAAAAACAACGACCGATGTCCTTCACCAAAAAAGTTTTGACCGTGCCCGAAACTAAAATTGAAATAAGGACTTGGATGATAATTTACAACCCCAGTTGCTTGGTTAAAATCGAGCCCTACACCGGTTTGGAACTTTCTTGACAGGCCTTGACCGGGCACAACCCTGCGTTGGCCCACGAAACTTTCCACCCAATAAGGCAAAAGCGCTTGGTTTTCTCTGAAGGTCGTGATGAAGCTCACATCTTTTCCAATTCTACCCTCCATCAAAAAACCGCGGGTATTCACATAAAGATTTCTATTGGCGCCAGCCGCAGATTCATATCCGTAGCTGAAATCAACCAAAGGATCTAAACGCCAGCTAAATCCGGGCGTTTCCACCACCACCAGTCGCTCATTGAATGCCTTTCGCCCCCACCAGCTCTTGCTTATTTTCCCAGAAAAGGCGTGCAAGGCCTGAATAGAATCAATGTTGGGCGTATCATCTGCACGCAGCGGTCTTGAACCAGTATGCACTCTATCTTCCTGCACCTGATGCAGTTGCCTTTCTAGCAAGCGATCATCCGCCTGGTTTAAAAACTCAAATTGGTATTGTGCTTCGGAAGTGAAAAAAGAAAAAGAAGCCAGCAAGAAGAGCCTCCAACGAATGTGTTTAATCATTCACTGCCTTCTTGAGGTCGAGACTGGCAAACTCAGAATTATTGCTCACATATTCTGGCACCAACTCCTTAATTCGACGTACCAACAAGAAATTGTCATCGCTTCTTGAAAGCACTGCAATAATTTCATTGACTCCTGATTCGATGATGCCGGGATTGCCAGGACTCACGTCGGCTATCATGATTTTAGGGTGATGGGTGTCTTTGGTGTTCTCTTTGGTCGCCAGAAGTTCTTCGTAAAGTTTTTCGCCTGGTCTAAGACCAACAAACTGTATTTCGATATCCTTACCCTCTTCCAGACCACTGAGCTTGATCATCTTGCGTGCGAGATCCAAAATCTTCACGCTTTGGCCCATGTCAAACACAAATATTTCGCCCCCTTTGCCCATGGCGCCAGCCTCGAGAACAAGGTTACAGGCTTCAGGAATGGTCATGAAGTAACGCGTAATATCCTTGTGTGTAATAGTAATTGGGCCGCCTTTTTCTATTTGCTTCCTAAAAACGGGAATCACTGAGCCATTGGAGCCCAAGACATTGCCAAAACGGGTGGTTATAAACTGAGTGCGAACTTGAGGATTGAGTTTTCTGCTCTGCGTGTACAATTCGGCAACACGCTTGGTAGCGCCCATCACATTGGTTGGATTCACCGCTTTATCTGTTGAAACCATCACAAATTTCTCAGCGCCAAATTCAATTGCTAAATCAGACAAAATGCGCGTACCCATTACATTGACTTTGACTGCCTCATAAGGGTTGTTCTCCATTAAAGGAACGTGCTTGTAAGCTGCTGCATGGAAGATGATCTCTGGCTTGAAATGCTGAAAGAGCTTTCGCATGCGCAAAGAATCAGAAACGCTACCAATAACTGGTTCAGCGAGCGAAAAAAGCTTGGGTAAGTTGTTCTTTAGCTCCATTTCCAACTCGTACAACGGACTTTCCCCTTGGTCGAGGAGGATCACCTTTTTAGGCGAATAGTGCAGCACTTGGCGGGCGATTTCACTGCCAATAGAACCAGCAGCCCCGGAAACTAGAATGATCTTGCCTTTTAATTCTCTGGAGATATTTTGGCTGTCTAAACGAATAGGCTCACGTTGCAGGAGATCTTCAATTTTTACAGATTTGATCTGCTTTGCACTGAGTTCACCATGAATCCATCGATCAACGGGAGGAACCACCTTGATCTTCAGATTCAACTCTAAACAACGCTCAATAATGGACCGCTTTTTAATGGGGTCGAGCTTTTGAATAGATAAGATGACTTGAGCGATTTCATGCTTAGAAAGGAACTCCTTATCCAATGCTTTTTCGGCAGAATAAACTTGAGAGCCTATCAAGGCCTTGCCCACTTTTGATTGATTGTCATCAATGAAGCCCACTACATTGTAAGGACTACCGACCTCCTTCTCCAGCGACTGCTTGGTAATCAAACCGCTTGTACCGGCACCGTAAATCAAGATGTTCTTCTTCCGAACCATTTCGGAATTCAACATTCTGTGATAGATAGTCTTGATTACTAGCCTGCTACCCACTAAAGTAAACAGTACCAATAGAAAGTGAACGATGAGGAACGCGTTGGAGATATAAATAGGAAGATCTGTTCGATTGACTAAAAAAGCGATGGAGGAAATGACCATGAGAAAGATAAGACCGATCATAGAACCCTTGAGAATTCTAAAACCATCTTGCTGCCCCGTGTGCCTGATGATGCCCGAGAAAGAACCCGCAATCAGAAAACCAACCAAGTACGAGGCCATGACGATGATGGCCTGCCGCTCGAGCAAATAGAGGTCTAAATGCCGAAGGGTTAAGTTGTGCAGCAAGAGCTGCGTGAGAATGAAACTGAGAAAAACAGAGGTTACATCGAAAGCCAGTACCACCCAGCGACTCAGAAATCTCTCTGAGTAAGTGTCGAGTAAGCGTCTAAGCATGACCAAGGTTGGTTTGAAGCAAAATAAACCAATTCCTTTCAAACCTACAGTCCTTTGGAGATGAATATTGTGTAAAGTAAATCATGTGGCAATAAAAAATGGACATAAAGTAAATTTCAGACCTATCAATGGAAGGCCTCCAATTGGCTTTGTCATCTTATTCACATTCATTGTAAAAAATTATACCTAAAATTGCGCTTGCATTCAAACCCAAAAAACTCCTAGAATGTCTGACAACATCACTCCAGGAATGCTCGTGAAGAAACTTCGCGAGAACATGAATAACAACGGAACCCTCCGTTCACTTTTTGCTTCTCAGTTTCTTGGCAAACTTGAGCTTCATGAACTCAATGGCATGATCATCAACTGCCAAAGAGAAATTGACAAGCGCAAAGATGAAGAGGTAGCCAAGCTGCGCAAGCAATTGGAAGATCTCGGTTATGAAGTTGTGAAGAAGTAAGTTTTACTTTCTCCAAAAAACCCTGCAAGTGCAGGGTTTTTTTTTGATTATATGCGAAAACTTATTGCACTCCATTCTACTTACTCAAAATCGCCTATTCCCCGTTTACGCTCTAATTTCAGATCTTGTAAGATAGAAGCTTTCGCTCCTATTCCAATGGAATAGCTTCTTTGAAAACCGAAGGGAACCCAGAATACATTGATCTGCCAGCAGTGCAGATCGCGATGAATATTCACTGTGGTGTAACTCAAATCGTTCCTTTGAAAGTCATATCCGGTTCTAAAACCCAATTTCCAGTTGTCTGTAAGCGTAAAGTCGCCACTCACGTCTACTGATTGGGTCTCAGTCACTACCAAACCAGGCTTGTTATTGGTGTAGAAATAATTAATATTCAAACTCCAAGGCACATTGAAATCAACATAACTCATCATTCCCAGGTAATCAATATCGCCGGGCGTTAAACCCAAAGGATTGTTGCTCGCCGTTGAATTTCCCCCTTGATTGTTATTCTCCTGTTGCTTGGGTTTGGTTCTTGAAGGACCTCCAAAACGGTCTGCAGATAATTGCAAGCCCACGTTAAAACTCGTCTGCGTTCTTCTCAACCAAGTGCC
>CAZDPF010000157.1:0-2123 GCA_964507215.1 uncultured Chryseobacterium sp.
CCAAAGAAGGCCTTTGATTAAGAAAAACATAAAAACACCTACGGCCACTTTCCAACCTGCTTCCTTCACCAACGCTTTAAAACCACCTTTTTTCATGGTGGCTTTGTAATGTTTCCAACCTCTGGCTTTTTGTTGCATGGGAAGGCTGTTGGCCATATTTAGAATGATTTTAAACAAAAGTACATCCGAGGCTTCAGATGGAAAAATAAAAGCAGGCCTGTAAGCCGGATTCTGTATTTCGCCAAAGGCGAAACCCTTGCCATTTATCTGGGAAGAATGTTGCCAATCTCCTCTAGCTGCCTACCCTCCAACATCGGGCGGGTCGCCCTCAAGCGCTGGTATACATGGCATTTCAACCCGTGAGGTTTACCTTGCCCCTTCGGTCACCCGTTGGGCGGTGGGCTCTTACCCCACCCTTTCACCCTTACCCCTTCTCGAAAGAAGTGGCGGTCTGCTCTCTGTTGCACTGTCTGTCTTTACCCTAAAGTAAAGCCTTCCTGTTAGGAAGCACGGCACCCTTTGTTGTCCGGACTTTCCTCTCCGAAAATCGGAGCGGCAAGGCGGCCTGCTTTGTTGCAAAAGTCAGGAATATTTATAGAAGCGCACTTCAGTAGCTCCCTTTCCGTACTTCTGGTAAGACGCATCAAAAAATTCTATATCGCTCTGCGCACTCAAAAAAATCTGCACCTCTTCACGAAGTCTTCCTTCACCCACTCCGTGAATCACTACCAGTCGCTTGCATCTATTGACCCGGGCGTCTTCAAAGGCATCGGATAAAGCCTGTATTTGTGCCAGTACAATCTCATGATTGCTCATTCCCTTGGTGGAGGGCAATAAGTTCTCTATGTGGAGGTCAATTTCGCGAACCGCCTCTTTAACTATTCGCTTAGGCGAGGCCGGATTTACCAACTTTTCCTCTTTGAGGGGAATAGAAGTTTGACTCGTAATGATCTGAACGATTTCGGGCTGAACCACTACTACTTCACGGGCTTCCACGATTTCTTCAATCTCCAATTCTTCCCAATAAACCTGTAGACGATCGCCAAGTATGGCCAATACTCGTCCTCGCTCTACGCCATCAATATGATGGATGATGTCTCCAACTTTCATAGACCCATTTAAAGGAACCAAAATAAAAAAGCCCCGCTCTTTCAAGCGGGGCCTGTTTACATCATCTGCAACTATTAGTTGCGCGTAATTCTGCGGGTAATAGTGGCATTGCCTGAACGCACGCGCAAGAGGTAAATACCTTGTGCACGGTTGCTCAAATCAAAGCGCACCTCTGTACGACCCCGAGCGTTCTTCACTTGCTCATCAGCGATCACTTGGCCAAGGGCGTTGATCAGTTCAAATGAGTAAGTACGAGACTCGTGGTTATCAATTACCACATTCAACACATCACGGGTTGGGTTCGGGAAGATGTTTAGGCTAGCCGCCAATTCCTCTTCTTCAATACCAATACCAGCAATGTTCACAGCGAATACAGTATCTGCCGAGCCACAACCATTGCTAACGGTCAGGGTAACGAAATACTGACCATTCTGCAAATAGGTAGCTGTTGGAGTTGCTCCGCTACCGAAAGTACCGTTGCCAAAATCCCAGCTGTAATTGCTCACATTCAATGACGCACTGGCGTTGAAGTCTACTTCAGCCTGGGTTAAAGTGAGTGAACTGATCACGGGTGCTGCCATACTCAAAGTTGGCAATGGCGTAGTAGGCGTGGTGAATGCCATCGGACCAGTGTAACCTGAGGTATCGCTGGTAGATGAACATACATCCGCTACCCAATACTCGTAGGCGGTACCTGCGTTCAAGCCACTGATCACAAACGGACTAGTAGCAGGAACAATGGTGCCTGTACCTGGGGTAAAGCCGGCAGGACCGTACTGTACCAATGAGGCGCCAGAGATACTGTTGAAAGTGATTACTACGCTATCGCACTGTACGGTTCCTGTGCTCAAACCAGAAGGTTGAGGACAAGAAGCCACGTTGGTGATGGTGACCACTTGGGTAATGGTATCAGTCACCCCACAGCTTACGTCAGAAACAATCAAGGTAACGGTGTAAGAACCATTGCTCAAGTAAGTGTGGGTTGGCATCACGCCTGATCCACTGTTACCATC
>CAZDPF010000157.1:2223-4897 GCA_964507215.1 uncultured Chryseobacterium sp.
GCACTATCCATTAAAGCGGTTGGCGTAGGACAGTTGGGGTTGCCATTGGTAACCAAGCTGATCTCGTCGATGGCCATATCGCTGGTGAAGCTTGAGCCACGTTGACCCAGGAACTTGAGACGCACCACGCCCGTGTAACCAGTCAATGGCACTACACGCAAGGCGAAGCTGTCTGAACCAAGGGTTTGCTGTTGACCAACAATGGTATCGAGCGGAGTCCATCCACTGCCATCATTGATACCCACGAACAGGTTACCCATGGTAGCACCGTACATGTGGTAGTAGAACTCAAGGTCTACGTTGCCAGGGCCAAGGTCGAGAGGTACAGAAACTACCGCTGCAGTATCACCCAAAGCACCACCGGAAGTCTCAAGGAACAAGTAAATACCACCTGCTACTCCTGGAGTTGTAGCGTCGTAGAACGGACCGGTTGCCAGTGAGTTCTCATTGGCTCCAGAGGCATCTTCTGTCTCCCAGCGCATAGCAGTGCTCGGACCGGCACCGAGGAGCCAACAGTTGGCCAGTTCTAAGCGCACTGGTTGTCCGCCAAACAATCCTGGGGCAATACCAGTAAAGCCCGTGTTGTAAGGAACTCCTACAGCCGCACACAAAGTGCTGAAGCAGAAAGGACCTACCGCATTGGAAGTATCAATTCCATTCGGACAAACCTCACGAACGAAGAAACAGTACTGTGAAGCGGCCATTAAGCCAGTCACATTCACCGAGTTGGTGGTAGACGTAACAATTGTACCTCCACCAGGTTGACTCAAGTTTGCACCATACTCGATGATGAAGCTGTTCGCACCCGTTGAACCAGCACTCCATCCCAAGGTAGCACTGTTGGCTGTGATAGCACTGGCTGTTAAGCTGAACGGATTTGGACAAGCAGGTGCTTCGTCTACACTGATGTCGTCAAGCGACATATCGCCAGTGAAGGTGGTAGTGGTGGTTCCGTTGAAGCGAATTTGGATGGTATCTCCAAATTGACCCAAAGGAATATTGGCTTCCGACCAAGGGTCTGAGCCAGCAGTTTGTTGCTGTCCACTCAAGCTCCATACGGCCAAATTCCACGTCTGCGTAGACTGATCCCAAATATCAACACTCAAAGTACCCATACTCGCACCATACATATGGTACCAGAAATTCAAGTTCGGGTTCATCAATGAACTGGTCACGATGAATGGAGAGTAGACTTCAGCAGGAGGAATGGAATTAATTCCGAAAGAGGTTTCCAAATACAAATACATACCTCCTGAGGCAGTGGGAGTAGTGTTGTCATAGAACGGACCTGTACCCAATGAGTTCTCATTGGCACCAGAAGCATCTTCAGTTTCCCAGCGGAGGCCATTGGCATTTGCTCCTATCTGCCAACAGTTTGGAAGATCAAGAGGCGTAGGCTGGGTACCTATCAAACCAGGTGCAATACCCGTAAAGGTCATGATATAAGGAGCTGTTACAGGTGCACAGGCGGTATTGAAAGTAGATGGTCCGGTAAAATTGGAAGTATCCACTCCATTCGGGCACAACTCAGCCACGTAGAACTCATAGGTACTGGCAGGATTTAGACCCGTTATTTGAACCGTATCATTGGTTACACTCACTGCTGTTCCGCTTCCTAAGGCAAATCCAGCAGGACCATACTCAATGTACCAATCGGAAGCAGCGGCATCGCCAGCTGTCCAGTAGATGGTAGCGTCAACGGCACTAGCCTGCAGGGTACCCAAGAAAGAAGGAGCTATACATGCTGGTGGCTCGTCGAAGCGAATATCATCGAGAGAGATATCACCTGTAAAGCTAGAACCTCTGCGACCAACAAATCGAACACGAACGGTATCAGAGTAGGCGCTCAAGTTCACGTTAGCAATCAACCAAGGATCAGAACCTGCAATTTGTTGCTGACCGAAAGCTGCCCATACGTTATTGTTCCAAGACTGAGTGGCTTGATCCCAGATGTCTACACGCAGAGAATCCATGGTTGCACCATACATATGGTAGGCGAAACTCAAGTTAGGAGTCGTAAGAGCACTAGTAACAATCTGTGGAGAAACCATGGCCGCAGTTTGACCCGCACTACCGAAGGAGGTTTCTAAGAATACATACATTCCACCGGGTGTTCCGAAAGAAGTATTGTCAAAGAAAGGACCCGTTGCGAGAGAGTTCTCATTGGCACCCGTGGCATCCTCTGTTTCCCAACGCATATTTCCTGCTGATGCACCAAGTTCCCAACAGTTCGCCAAAGTAACTGCTACTGGCTGTGTACCAATGATACCCGGCGCAACACCGGTAAAGGTGGCTACATAAGGTGCTGTTAGTGGCGCACATAAGGTATTGAACCCTACCGCTCCAAAGAAGCCACTGGTGTCCACACCATTAGGACAAAGTTCAGTTACATAAGCCTCATAAGCAGTAGCTGGGCTAAGACCAGAAATTGTAGCAGGATTGGTATTTACCGCCACCAATGTTCCTGAACCTGGAGTAAAGCCAGCAGGACCATATTCAATGAACCATTGAGAAGCGGTGGCACTACCATTTGTCCATGACAGTGTAGCATCAAATGCATTTACTGTCAATGCAGTTACCTGGGTTGGCTCTGGACATGCTGGTAGTGGTTCAACGATAAAGTCGTCTACAAACACATCAGGACCAAAGCCAGAGTTAAAGCGCAATTGGAAGA
>CAZDPF010000158.1:0-4820 GCA_964507215.1 uncultured Chryseobacterium sp.
GGTAATGCCTGAAATAGGTTGACACTTTCAGGTCTTAGTTCTTCAATTGGCTTCGTTCTGTGCAGAAATTTCTGTTCGCACTCGTTACTTACATACCACATAGCGCAATGGAATAGCGTAGTTTTAGATGCATGAAACAAATGTATTTACTTTGGATGTGCCTCTTGTTCAGCTACTTCAGCGCTGGGCAGCAGCAGTTGCAAGGCATTGTTGTAGACGCTCAAAGTGGCGACCCGTTGGTGAATGCTTTGGTTATTGTAGGAAACCAGATGGCTGAAAGTGATGCGAATGGTCGAATTGCACTTTCTCTATCTTCTCCGCCTCCTTATGTTATTGAGGTTTATTTATTGGGATTCCACAAGCTTTCGATCGCCTTAGACAGTGCTGAAAAAGATGGAGTTTTTCGATTTGTGGCACCTTTACGGGCCATCCAAGAAGAACTTTCAACCGTAGTGGTAACCGCCTCGCGCTATGCCCAAAAACCAGAAGAACTCTCGGTTTCCCTCTCGGTACTGAAGCCTTACCTCATTGAGAATCGGAACAGCAATGATTCGGAGGATTTACTCCAAATGACACCGGGCGTACACGTCACTGACGGCCAGTTGAATATTAGAAATGGAAGTGGGTGGACCTATGGTGCCGGTTCACGCGTTCAAGTCTTGTTAGATGATCTTCCGCTGATCTCCCCCGATGCCGGTCAAGTGCAATGGAACTTGCTTCCTTTGGAGGCCCTCGGGCAAGTGGAAATACTCAAAGGTTCTTCTTCTGCCCTGTTCGGAACGTCTGCTTTGAACGGCGTGGTTCAACTGCGCACCCTTGTTCCGCAAGACGAGCCGCTCCCCCGGGTGTCTGTCTACCATACGCTTTATGATGCTCCTCCTCGCAATTCCCTCAAATGGTGGAATGGTTGGCAAAGTAGAACAGGCATCAGGCTGTTACATGCCTTCCGCGCGGGCCAAAACGATTTTGTGCTGAGTGCGTATGGACAAAAAGACCAAGGTTACAAGTGGGAAGAAATAGATAACCGAGCGCGCTTCAACGGCAGTTGGACGTACCGTGCGAATAAACAATGGCAGGCTGGACTTTCTGGCGGCGTGCTGTGGAGTAAAAGCGGAGAGGCCTTGCTATGGCAGTCGGAGGAGCTGGGCTATATTGCCTTAGACAGTTCTGTAACAGTGACCGATGGCATTGACCTCTACCTCGATCCGAAGGTAGAATGGAATACAGGCGCCCATCACCACAAAATACACGGACGCTATTTGCGGGTGGAGAACAATGCGAGGAATCTCACCACCAATTTTTACAATGCCTCAGATCAGGCGCAATTGCAGTACAGCTATCAATGGTTTGCAAAGCAATGGGTTATTTCAGGCGGACTGTACGGCATGATGGCAGAGTCGAGATCTGCGCTTTTCGGCGGAACTCATAATGCCTCCAACTGGGCGGTTTATGGCCAAATAGATCGAAAGTGGAAGACCGGACAGATCAATCTGGGTTGGCGTTACGAAAATCAACAAGTAGACAATATTCAATACGCCCGACCCGTGCTGCGTTTGGGTGTCAATCAGGCCATTACCCCTGGTACTTTTCTTAGGGCTTCTTATGGCGAAGGCTTTCGCTTCCCGAGCATGGCAGAATTGTACACCGCAACTAATGTGGGTTCCATCAGCATCTACCCGAACAATGAACTGCTAGTAGAAGAAGGCCATAGCGTAGAAATTGGCTTGAGACAAACGGCGAAATGGAACAATTGGCAAGCCTATTTAGACGTGGCTTGGTATCGCATGTACTTCAACAATATGATGGAGTTCAGTTTTTCCAATTGGGGACCTCAACCCTGGAACCCTATTGGAGTTGGATTCAAATCCATCAATATTGGTCCGGCCCAGATCCAAGGCGTTGAATTTGAAATAGGCGCTGAAAAGCAATGGGAAGAATGGCAACTCCGATTGATGGGAGGCATTAACTTTTCTTCGCCCAAAGCCTTAGATGCCAATAAAGTGATTGCTACAGACGCGGCGGGCCGAGAGATTACCTACCGCAATTCGAGTTCAGACACCACCAATGATATTCTCAAATACCGCTACACCCAATTGATTCGCTTGGATGCGGAACTCTCTAATAAACGTTGGACCATGGGGATGAGCCTGCGCTTCAACGATTTCATGCAAAATATTGATGGGGTCTTTGAAAGTGAAATCATTGAATTATTTATTCCAGGAGTGGGAATTGGCAGTGCAAGAGAGCGATTGAACAGAAACGATTGGCTGTTGGATGCGCGGGTCTATTACCACCTGAACACAGAATGGCAATTGGGATTTTTAGTAGAGAATCTTTTGAATTACGAAGTGATGAGCAGGCCTGCTCTTTTAGAAGCGCCAAGGCGATTTACCCTGAGTGTGCGATTTGAACCGCAATGAGCCCCTCGGCTTTGTTATTTTCGCCAAAACATTCCCAGTCGTGAAGTACAATCGCATACTGCTCAAGCTGAGCGGAGAGGCCCTGATGGGCGAACAGCAATATGGCATTGATGGCAAGCGCTTGAAAGAATACGCTGATGAAATCCGACAAGTGGTGGATGAAGGCGTACAGGTAGCGATAGTGATTGGCGGTGGCAATATCTTCCGCGGTGTACAAGGTGCTTCCAAAGGGATGGATCGCGTTCAGGGAGACCACATGGGCATGCTGGCTACCATGATCAACGGCCTTGCTTTGCAATCGGCCTTAGAAGAAGCGGGTATGAAAACACGCTTACAGTCGGCCATTGAGATGGATAAAATTGCGGAACCTTTCATCCGCAGAAGAGCGGTTAGACATCTTGAGAAAGGACGTGTGGTGATCTTTGGGGCGGGAACCGGCAATCCTTATTTCACCACTGATACCGCCGCTACACTTCGGGCCATTGAGATCAATGCCGATGTAATTCTCAAAGGAACGCGAGTAGATGGTATTTATACTGCCGACCCTGAGAAGGATGCCAGTGCTGTGAAATATGACACCATTACCTTTGACGAGGTGTATGAAAAAGGCTTAAATGTGATGGACATGACGGCCTTCACTCTCAGCCGTGAAAACGAGTTGCCCATTCTGGTTTTTGATATGAATACACCGGGCAACTTGCACAAAGTAGTATTGGGAGAGAATATTGGAACCTTGGTGAACAACTAATAATAGCATGGAAGACGAACTGGAACTGGTTTATGACAGTGCGAAGGAGCAAATGGACAAAGCACTGGACCATTTGGAAAAGGCATTGATCAAGATTCGCGCAGGGCGCGCCAATCCAAGTATGCTAGAAGGGGTGCGCGTAGATTACTATGGCTCTCAGAGTCCGCTCAGCCAGGTATCCAACATCAGCACGCCTGACGCCCGCACCCTCACGGTTCAACCGTGGGAGAAATCGATGATGTCTGAAATAGAAAAAGCCATCATTGCCGCCAATCTTGGCTTGAATCCGATGAACAACGGGGAGATGGTGATTATCAACATCCCTCCTTTGACGGAAGAGCGGAGAAAAGACTTGGTGAAGCGCGCTAAGTCTGAGGCTGAAGACGCCCGAGTGGGGGTGCGCAATGCCCGCAAAGAAGCCATGGATGAAATTAAAAAGTTGGGCAAAGACGGACTGTCAGAAGATTTGGTGAAAGATGCTGAAGCAGAGATTCAGCAGATTACAGACAAGTATGTAGCGCGGGTGGAGAAGATTCTTGAGAAAAAAGAATCAGAGATTATGGCCATCTGATCGAAAAGCAACCTGCATAAAAAAAGCGCCTCGAGGGGCGCTTTTTTATTGGGTAATCTTTGTGCTTACATGGTTTCGTCTTCCAAGAGCTCTACATTTTGGGCAATGGCGTCTCCGCGGTCATTGGTTCCTAATGTAAAGCGTACCCGGTCTCCTACTTGCAGCTCATTGAAGTCGATGCCTACCAAGCTGCTGTAATGGAAGAATAGGTTAGCTGGTTCAAAATTGATGAAACCGTAGCCGCTCTTGATATTTTGAATATCACTTACATGCACTTGACCTTCCTCTGAGTCGAGTTCATCAAGGCTCAACGGTCGGCTGATGGTGCGCTCTGGTGTACGAGGCACGAACATCTTTTCGATGAGCGGTGTGGGTTCTTGAATGCTGTTTTCAATGATTTCGTGCATAGCCAATGGCATAGACACTTCATTGAGCAATTCTTGCGAAGTACGCGTTACAATGCGTTGCTCTTCGTCGTTGGTATACTCGAAATCCCAACTCAATAGGATCACGGGAATACCCAGTGCACCAATTTTTCTGACCAAGGGCACATAGTCGCTATCTGATGCCACAAGCACCACATAATCGAATTGACGCATGAGGGTCATTTCGTAGGCCTCGAGCGCCAACCACATGTCCATGCTCTTTTCGAGCTTCCCGGTGGGAGCGCTGCGCAAAGGCAGGTAGTGCAAGGTTACATGTTCTTGGAGAAGGATGTCGTCAAACACGCGATCATAGTACAATTGATTGCCACGTGCTTGGGCGTCGTTGGCATTCAATCGCGCACGGAAATAATGAGCATCGGTGATGCGGGTATAGCGCACATCGATGTCTTCTTCTCGCGCCACTTGATGACGAATGAATTCATGCAGACCGGAAATACTAATTCTGGCCTTTTTCTCGTGGAACCAATTGTAATAGTTGCTCACGTAAAGGAAGTAGCTGCCGTCGTAGAACACGCCTATTTTGGTCATACTTCCAGATGTTTGTGGGAACATTGTAGATGTTATTTAGATGAAACGATGATCAACAACCCGTCTCCCTTACGGGCTGAACGGCCGCGAAGTTATGCAAATGTTAT
>CAZDPF010000159.1:0-4694 GCA_964507215.1 uncultured Chryseobacterium sp.
TTCGGGTGGCAAATATACTCGAATCAAGAGGCTAGACAGAAAATGTCATTATTGCGACCTTCACAATCTCTTAGATAAATCAATCTCAGATTCTTGAACCCTCAACTTCTCTGCCTTATAGGCCCAACAGCCTCAGGAAAAACCGCCTTGGCCATCCAACTGTCACAGACTTTTGGTTGGCCTATTCTCTCTTTCGATTCGAGACAGTTCTACCGCGAAATGACCATCGGAACAGCCGTTCCATCTCCTGATGAATTGCAGCTTGCACCTCACCACTTCATCCATTCCCACTCTATTCATCATCCATTAAGTGCAGGAGCCTTCGCACGAGAAGCCGAAGTGTTGATGCAAGCGCATCCCTCCAATGTTTTCATTCTTACTGGAGGTTCTGGCCTCTATTTACAAGCCCTCCTTTTCGGATTTCATTCCTTGCCCGATATTCCTGCAGCCCTTCGAAGTTCACTACAAAATGATTTTCAAGAATTTGGACTCTCATGGCTGCAAGAGCAAGTGCAAATGGCAGATCCTGTGTACTTTCAACAAGTAGACATCCAAAATCCCCAGCGGCTCCTTCGCGCCTTGGAAGTGATGCGCAGCAGTGGGAAGCCTTATTCAAGCTTCGTAGAGAAACAGACTGAACCGCGTTTTCCTTTTCTGAGTCTCGGAATCCAATGGCCTCGAGAATTGCTCTACAGTCGCATCAACACACGGGTAGACCAAATGATGCACCAAGGTTTGCTCGATGAAGTGAAAGCCCTCTACCCACATCAACATTTAAATGCTCTACAAACAGTGGGTTATACCGAGCTTTGGGCCTACTTAGATGGGCAGATTACATTGGAAAATGCCGTTGAACTGATCAAGCGCAACACCCGCCGATATGCCAAAAGACAACTTACTTGGTTTCGCCATCAACTGCCGCAAACCCATTGGTTGCCACATGACAATGCCGCCTCATTCATTGACTTGATCAAGCGAACATGGCAATTTTAAAATGGCTTTTGTGGCCGCTCTCCCTACTCTACGGCAGCGTTACGGCTCTTCGCAATTGGGCTTTTGACCATGCTTGGTTGAAAGTAACTCAGAGTGCTTTGCCCGTGGTGGCCATTGGAAATTTGTCTACCGGCGGAACAGGTAAAACGCCCCATACCCTTTGGATAGGGGAACAACTATCTGCGCACTTTCAAATAGCTGTGCTCAGTCGTGGATATGGTAGAAAAACTACAGGTTTTCAATGGGTGGAAGTAGGGGCAAATGCCATAGACATAGGTGACGAACCTTTGTTGATCAAGCAGCAGAATCCGGAGTGGACTGTTGCAGTATGTGAAAAGCGTGCACTCGGAGCCCAGTTGCTTGAAAAAGAGGGGCAAGCTGAGCTCATTGTTTTAGATGATGCCATGCAACATCGCTATTTGCATAGACAACTCAATGTGCTTCTCACCCGCTATGACAATCCCTTCTATGCTGATCATCTACTTCCGGTAGGCCAATTGCGCGAAGCTCGAAAGGGTGCTAGTCGCGCGCAGTTCTGCATCGTAAGCCATTGTCCGGCTTCTCTTCCACCAGAAGAAATGACGAAAATCAGAAGGAAAATTGAACGTTATACCCCTGCTGAAGTCTATTTCAGTCATATGCAGATGAAGCCGCCGCACTTCCACGGAGATCGGCCGGAAAAAGAACCAACAGAAGTACTGCTATTGGCAGGCATAGCCCAGCCACATAGCTTCTTGAAAAGCATGCAAAACCTTTGGCCCAACACCCAATTTAAATCCATGTTCCTTTCAGATCATCAGCATTTTGACGCAAATACGGAGGAAGCTATTATCAAAGGCGCTTTACGCGAAAGTGAGGGAATAATTGCCACAACTGAAAAAGACTTTGTGCGTTTGCCTATTAGCCTTCGAGAGCATCCGCAGCTACAATGGATTACTTGTCCGATTGAAGTAGTCTTTCTCGAAAACAAAGGCAAAGAATT
This sequence comes from uncultured Chryseobacterium sp., assembly GCA_964507215.1. Taxonomy (GTDB): domain Bacteria; phylum Bacteroidota; class Bacteroidia; order Flavobacteriales; family Schleiferiaceae; genus RFXV01. Next base: position 1,976 of record CAZDPF010000159.1, read on the forward strand.
CGCTCAGAAACTCTTGGCGCACATCCAACCATTCACTAAGGCTTAAACGCGACATTTGCAGCTATGGAACACCCCACTTACGAAGCGGTCATTGGTCTGGAAGTGCACTTGCAGCTCAAAACCCAGTCGAAGGCCTACTCCAGCGATCCGGCGGTATACGGAGAAAAACCCAACACCCAAGTAAGCCCGATTAGTTTAGGACATCCGGGTACGCTTCCAAGGTTGAATGCCAAGGTGGTAGACTATGCCATTTTACTTGGCTTGGCTTGTGGATCGGAAATCAGACGATGGAACGAGTTCGCCCGCAAGAATTATTTCTACGCCGATTTGCCCAAAGGATACCAAATTACCCAACACACCACGCCCATTTGCACTGGTGGGCAAATTCATCTCAGTTTGCCTGATGGAAGGGAGAAAACCATTGGCCTTACGCGCATCCACATGGAAGAAGATGCGGGAAAGAGCCTGCATGACCTCGATCCATTCTACAGCCTGATCGACTTGAATAGAGCTGGGGTTCCGCTGTTGGAAATTGTATCTGAACCAGATTTTAGAAGTGGCGAAGAAGCCTATGCTTATCTCACTACCATACGCCGTTTGGCGCGCTATCTAGACATTTCAGATGGCAATATGGAAGAGGGCTCCTTGCGTTGTGATGTGAATGTATCTATTCGTCCGAAAGGACGAGCGGCTTTCGGAACCAAAGTGGAAGTGAAGAATATGAACTCCTTCCGCAATGTGCAGAAAGCCATCGACTACGAAATTGAAAGACAGGCCAAATTGCTTGATAGCGGGGGAATTGTTTTGCAAGAAACGCGCAACTTCGATGCAGTTAAAGGAATGACCATCCCACTGCGAAGCAAGGAAGAAGCCCACGACTACCGTTACTTCCCTGAACCAGACTTGCAGCCTGTTGTGGTGAGCGAGGAGAAGATTGCTTCGGTAAAGTCGGAAATGCCCAAGCTACCATGGGAGCGATTGGAAGAATATACCCAACATCTCGGTCTGAGCACGTATGATGCTGGCGTGCTCACGGAAGACAAGGAAATGGCCGATTTCTTCGAGGCGGTGCTGCAACATTATGCACAGCCCAAAACAGTGGCCAACTTGCTCAATACCCAAGTGCGTTCGCATTTGAATCAAAAAGGTGTTCGCTTGGCTGAATATCCGCTGAAAGCAGACCGCTTGGCTGAATTGCTACAGCTGATCGAATCTGGTCAGGTGAGTTATTCCGTAGGTATGCAACGAATTCTGCCCTTATTGGAAGAAGGCGATCCACGTCATGCAGAGCAAATAGCCCGAGAAGAAAATCTCCTTCAAGAAAGCAACTCAGATCAATTGCGCCAATGGGTAGAGGAAGCGCTAGCAGCCTACCCAGACAAAGTAGAAGCCTATAAAAACGGGAAAAAAGGTGTGCTAGGCCTTTTCATGGGAGAAGTAATGAAACGCTCAAAAGGCAAAGCCGATCCTAAACTCAGCAACCAACTCATACAAGAAATACTCGAACAATGAATCTAAAACCCGCGCTCTTAGCCGCCTCCATTCCGCTCTTCATGCTATTCTCTAGCTGCGAGAATACGCCAAGCGGAACCACCTTGGAAGGCACCATAGACGGCACACTAGAAATTCGCTTAGCCCGAATTGGCACTGATAAGATTGACTATGTAGACACGCTTCAGCTGAAAGACGGTCGTTTCTCCTTCTCTCCACAAGTAGACAAAGCGGAATTGTGGATGTTGGAAGTGCCTGACGGACTGCGTCTAAGTCTGTTCATTCAGCCCAATGAACACATCCAACTCACTGCCAATGCCGACGATCCAGGCTATGAGTACACGATCAGCGGTTCAGAAGGCTCTGAGCGCATCTTGCGCATCAACAAAGTGATGGCCAATATGATGGCCGGACTCGATTCATTGAATGAGGTCAACAACGCCAGCATTGAGCTGCCCAATTACGCACAAATTCGCAATGGCCTTGACAGCGCCTATTTCCTTGAACTCGAGCGCACACGCAACACGCTATTGGCCATGCTGGAAGAAGATCCCGGCCACCTGACCAATCTCTTCATCTTCCCCTTGGGAATTGGCAATCAGCAGTTACTACCAGCTGAGATCTATTTCGATCGCTACGAGTCTAGTTTGGCCGCCATGCAAGAACGCTATCCGGAAGACCCCCACGTGAATCGATTCAGTCAGCGTATTCAACAGATGAAAGACCAGATGGAGGCCCAAATGGCTTTCATGGAAGCTGAAGCCAATTCTTCTGAAGGCAAAGTGGCGCCTGATATTACCCTACCAGATACCCAAGGGCTTAACCGCTCGCTTTCTGACCTCAAAGGGAAAGTAGTTCTGGTAGACTTTTGGGCCGCTTGGTGCCGACCATGTCGGGCAGAAAACCCCAATGTGGTTCGGATGTACGAGCGATTCAAAAACCAAGGTTTTGAAATTTTCTCTGTGTCGCTTGATGGACTCCCCAACCAGCCCAATGCGAAAGAAGCTTGGCTCAATGCCATTAAAGATGACGGTCTGATCTGGGAGAACCATGTGAGTGACTTACAAGGTTGGGATGCGCAAGCCGTTACCACTTATGGATTCCAAAGCATTCCTTTCACCTTACTGCTCGACCGAAATGGGGTAGTTCTAGCACGTGGGCTGCGCGGACCTGCCTTGGAGCAAGCCATTGAGAACGCGCTCTAAAAATTTCTTCCTCAGCTACAAAA
>CAZDPF010000160.1:0-4672 GCA_964507215.1 uncultured Chryseobacterium sp.
CTTTTAGAGTTTTATGGCTTTTACCGTTTCGAAGGATACGACGAAGAAGGATGGCCCCATTACACTTTGCTGGAAGATCTTCCTGAGCTCAAACCTGGAGAGCAAAGTATTCTCATGAAACAAGCCATCATCAGCTATTTCGAAGAAAAGCAATTGCGCTTTTAAACAGGCTTAGCAACCGCCTACATTGGGGTCATAAGGCTGTATCACAATGGTTTTGCTAACCTCTTGCCCTTCTTCCAACCGAACAAAACCACAGCCAATCCAATTTACCGGATTTCCCCTGGTGGCCTGTACCTTCAAAACAGCTTTATTGTTGTACTCAAAGCGAATTTCACCGAACTCATCAGTACGCCCCCGAAAGTCAGGAATTGCATTGGGAACATCTGCTGTTACGCGAACACTTACATTCCCCATTGGAATGCCATCTTCACGAATTACTTTAATCACAAAAGGATATTCATTACTCACTTCTTTCTTGCAACCACTGAAGAAGCTGGTGAGGGTGAGTAAAAATCCTAGAGTCAGTAAGGAGAGAAACTTTTTCATTAGGCAGGAGGACAACCGTTATCCGGATCGTTAAAGGGCTTGATCACAATCACACAGTCAACGTCATTTTTTTCATCAAGCTCTACAAAGCCACAACCTTTCCAAGAAGATTTCACCGCGTCAATACGCAGATAGGCCGGATATTTATACTCAAACACCTCTTCTCCAAGCCAATCAGTAACGCCGTAATAATTCACAGTTCCGTCGGTACCCACGGGTGCAAACATTCGTATTCCGCAGTTTTGAATGGGAACCCCCTTGTCGTTCACCACACGAATGGTGATGTTGTACGGGCCTTTTACGTCTTTTTCACACGAATGGAAAAGAAGAAAAAGACCGGCATACAAGGTTAACCGAAGCAGATAACGCATAGGTGCGAGCTTTTGAGCAAATTTGCCGAGTAAAAATAGCATTTTGCCTACGGGTGATACAGAAGAGATTCTGTAAAAGTGGTAACGCATGAACGAGCGCATAGAGGAGTTGAGGCAAGTAGTAGAATCTTTTGATTCTACAGATATTCAACGCATTGAAGAAGCCCGCATTGCGTGGCTGGGAAGAAAGGGGGCAATTACCGCTCTCTTCGATGCTTTTCGTCAAGTGCCGCATGAAGAGAAAAGGGCCTACGGAAAGCCCCTGAATGAACTGAAAAAGTCGGCTGAAGAGCGCATCAGTGTCTTAAAACAAAGGGCCGAGGAAGCCCTAGAGGGCCATAGTGCTTTTGCTACAGACCCCACCAGACCTGTAAGGCCGTTTGCTGAATCTACGAGGCATCCGGTGAGCCAAGTCATTGAGCGCATTACGGAAATATTCCAGCGGATAGGTTTTACCCTTTCAGATGGTCCTGAAATGGAGGATGATTGGCACAATTTCTCTGCCTTGAACTTTCCGGAAGAACACCCCGCACGTGATATGCAAGACACTTTTTTCTTGCAATCAGACCCCATAATGGCCCTGCGAACCCATACTTCATCGGTTCAGGTGCGCTCATTAGAGAAAAAAGGAGTGCCCATTCGCATTCTTTCTCCCGGGCGAGTGTTCCGAAATGAAGCCATTTCATCGCGCTCGCATTGCATTTTTCATCAGGTGGAAGGTTTGTACGTAGATCAAGGGGTTTCGTTTGCTGATATGAAGCAAACCTTGCTCTATTTCGCCCGAGAATTGTTTGGTGCGGATGCTAAAATTCGGTTGAGACCATCTTATTTTCCTTTTACTGAGCCCAGTGCAGAGATGGATGTTTGGTGGGGATTGGAAACAGAGGCCGATCACCGTATTACCAAAGGCACGGGTTGGTTAGAGATTTTGGGTTGCGGAATGGTACACCCTCAAGTGTTGCGCAATTGCCAAGTAGACCCAGAAGTTTACTCCGGCTATGCTTTTGGAATAGGCATCGAACGGATAGCCATGAACCTTTTTGGGGTCAACGACTTGCGCTTGTTTTACGAAAATGACCTGCGTTTTCTCAAGCAGTTCGGCTGATAGCCAAAGTCAAAGTATCTCCGAAATAGCCGCGGCCAATTGGTGATCTTTGTCTGTGATTGCCCCGTTGGCATCATGTGTAGAGAGCCGAAGTACCACCCGGGTATATTGCCAAAGAATATCTGGGTGGTGCTGATGTGCTTCAGCAAGTGAGGCAAGCTTGTTCACAAAACCCCAGGCGTCTGAAAAGGATGAAAATTCACATACCGCCTGGAGTTGGCCGTCACTTTCGCGCCATTCTACCACTATATTTGATTGATTTTAAGGGTGTTGGTCATTCCCTTTTGCAAAATCGGCATGGAGGCAATTTTGACCACCAAATCACCTTTCCGAACAATACCGCTGGCCTTTACAATTTCCGCGATGTCTTGGAAGGTTTCATCTGTGCTGGTCATTTTGTCGTAAAAGAAACCTCGAACCCCCCATAGCAGGCTCAACGTATTGAGGATGGTGCGGTTGGCCGTGAATACCAGAATATGGGTTCTGGGGCGATGGGAAGACAGTTTGAAAGCGGTATAACCCGAGTGGGTGAGAGTAAGAATTCCCGTGGCCCCAATTTGATCAGCAATTTTACTTGCGTTGAAGCAAATGCTATCGGTGATAAACCGTTCGTTTCGGTAGCGAGGGGGATTTTCCTGTTTCACTTTGATCTCGCTGGTTTCTTCCACATGCGCAATGATCTTGTGCATGGTTTCCACCACCTGAACCGGATACTGGCCCACTGAAGTTTCACCGCTTAACATAACGGCGTCAGCTCCGTCAAGAACAGAATTCGCCACATCATTGACCTCTGCACGGGTGGGCGTCATGCTAGAGATCATGCTTTCCATCATTTGGGTAGCAATAATCACCGGTTTGGCTGCGCGATGACACTTGTTGACAATCATTTTCTGAATGAGCGGAACCCCCTGCATAGGCACTTCTACCCCAAGGTCTCCACGCGCCACCATAATGCCGTCTGTTGCCTCAATAATATTGTCGATGTCTACAACAGCTTCAGGCTTTTCAATTTTCGAAATGATTTTTGAATGAGAGCCATAATTGTCAAGAAGTCGGCGTAATTCATACACATCTTGGGCGCTGCGAACAAAAGACAGTCCGATCCATTCGATGCGTTCTTGAACGGCAACCTCGAGGTCGGCGAGATCTTTTTCAGTCAAACAAGGCAAAGAAATGCGCGTGTTGGGCAGGTTCACGCCTTTCTTGCTTTTGAGCGGACCACCTTGAATGACCTCAGCAACCACTTCGTCTTGCTCATTGGTTTCCACCACCTTCATGAGTAGCTTGCCGTCGTCTAAGAGAATTTTTTCTCCTGCCTTTACGTCTCTAGGAAACTGCTCATAGGTCATAAAGACCTTACTGGCACTGCCCATTACGGCTTCATTGGTGAAGCGAACTAGATCGCCAGGATGTACCATGGCCCCCTCTTCCACTTGGCCAATTCGCAATTTCGGTCCTTGTAGATCGGCGAGAATGGCGAGGTGAAAATCTTCTGTTTCGTTGTCTACTTCACGAATGCGCTGAACAATTTTTCTGGCTTGATCATGGCTGCCGTGAGAGAAATTAATTCGGAAAACATTGACCCCTGCGCGGGCTAGTTCACGAATTTTATCTTTTGAATCGCTTGCAGGACCTAAGGTTGCTACGATTTTGGTCTTATTAAAATGCATCAATCGAGGATGAAGTTTTCTGCTTCTTTCGCTTTGAAAGGAGTGAATTCAAAGGCGGAAATTACGCCCTTGATTTGAGCTAAGTGTAAAATCCACACATCTAAGTCGATCAAACAACCCTCAGGTGGTTCTAGAAGAACAAAAAAGTCGGGTTTTCTGGGGTGCTTACTCAACTTGGTCTGCCAAAGTTCTGTTTGATGACCGAACAAATCAGAAACGCTATCGTTCTTTGCTCCCACACCACTATAGCTTTGATTTTCGAGTAGATATACCGGTGTGTCGAGGTCTTTATGATGGCCACGAAGCAAAGCGAAATGGTATTCTATTTGGCCACTTAACAATAGGTGGTCTCTTTCTTCGCGCATTCTTGTGAATGACCAATCAAACTTTTGGTTGATGAAGTATGCAAGCCTAGAAATGCTGAGGCTGCTTACAATTCCTATGCGCAATTGGGTGGGCGCTATTTCTCCCCAATCCACCGCAATTTTTGCACTCATAAATCTTCTAATAAGCCTAGTTTCACACAGGCCATTTCGCTGGCATTTTCTTCTGCTTTCTTTTTTGAACGCCCCTTGGCACTGGTTAATACTTGGTTGTTCAGCATCACCAAACATTCAAAAACAGGCCTTTTGCTATCTGTATCAATGTGACGAACCTGAAGTTCGAGATCTTTTTTCTGTTTTTGATTCCATTCCAAAAGCCTTCCCTTAAAGCTGATCACTGCCTTTTCAAGTTCGTTGAAGCGCACATGTTTGTCAATGACGCGTTCCGCGATAAAGGAGCGGGCTTTTTTGTAGCCGTAATCGATGTAAATGGCACCAACTAAAGCTTCTAGCGCGTCGCCGAGAATAGATTGGCCGCTTCTTGGACGGTGATTGCGGGTTTCAATAAGGTCTTGAAGCCCCATCTTTTCAGCTATAAAATTCAGCTGTTTACGGCTAACTATTTTAGAGCGCATTTGGGTGAGATAGCATTCG
>CAZDPF010000161.1:0-3071 GCA_964507215.1 uncultured Chryseobacterium sp.
ATGTTCGGCCTCTTGAAAGTGAGTTGCAGCTAATGCAAATTGCCTTTGTTGGCTGTACCATTGTCCTTCTCTCAACAAGATTCCTGCTTGGAGCAGATCGCTCGAAAAGGCACAGGCGTCGGCAATTACACTCGCTTTTTGGAAAAATTCATCCACCTCCGCAGGTTCTCCAATAAACTGGTATAGGCTTCCTAAAAAGGAGTAGGCATTGGCCTCTGCACTGCAACAGCCATTGGCTTTTGAGAGGGTGCTGGCCAGTAAGAGATATTCTTTGGCGGTTTGCCATTGCTGCAACTGCAGGGCGATCATCCCCAAATCGAGTGACAGCTGAACAATTAAAGTAGTGTCTTTTGAGGTTTGTCTTTTCGAACTAAACGCTTGAAGTTGCTCTAGTAAATGGGTGTATTGGCCCCTGATTACCGGCAATTTGAGTTGCAAATAACCAGTTCGCCTTTTCCATCGGGTATAAGCGGTTTCGTGGCGATCATCTAATTTTTTCCAAAGCTGATGCAACTTTTGTGGTAGGCTTGGTTCTCCTGGACGAGCGTGTACATCCATCCATAGGATGTAGGTTTCAAGAATTGCAGATTTCAGACTGTCATCGGTTTGTAGACGAAGTCTTTCTAAGTTTTTCCTGTGCTCAATCTGGTGTGCAGAACGCCAAATGATGGCCTGGTCTAAAGAGTCTGTCCAGTTGTGCAATTGCTCGGGAACCTCTTGTGCCGCAACTGAGGCCAAGTGCAGCAAAAGCCAAAAGGTGAAGAACCGTTTCATAGGGCTGAGCGTTGCTGTAGGAGTTTTTTTAGTACTTTTTGTTTCCCCTTGTTCAGCTCTTGCTGTGCCCACGGAGTGTGGTAGTGATGATTCTCTAAAAAATTAATTTGCAGGTTGAGCCAATCTAATTCGTCAATGGGCCCATTTCTCATTTCCAACTCAAACCGAAGTGCATCGCTGTATTCTTGGTATTTGGAAGTTCCGAGATAATGGAGGTCACAATCGCACAGAATGGAAGAGGGGAGGTCAAAAGGAGATTGCGGCAGTTGGGTAGATAAAATGAGTTGTTGGATGTACTGGATTTCCGATAGGGGAAATTGAAGTTTTGCAAGCACCTCTTCTACAATCTCACAACTGCGCTTTTCGTGCTGGTACGATTGATAGAGAAAGCCTGTATCGTGAAAGAGTGCAGCCAATAGCAATGAATCACGACTTTTCTCAGGCAACTTTTCTATTGATGCCCGAGTGGAACAACAATTAAATACTTCCTGGGTATGGTGAACGCTGTGGTAGCGCAGAGATTCATCCAATTCTTTGGCCAAACGTTCTGTCCAGAACTGGTATAAATCCAGTAGAAAAGGCGGGAGATTGCTCATCGAAACATACCGAAGAAGTCTCTTTTATCGCTCAAGGCTTTGCCAGTGAAGATAAGCACAGGCAACTGTAGTTTGTTGGTAATGATGTTTTGATCAAAGTTGGCTCCAAGAAGATTTCGAACCCCATCTTCATGGTGATTCACAATGGCTATCAGGTCTGCCTGTTCGCGTTGGCAATAATCTAAGATAAACGCCTGAAAGTCTTGGCCAATTTCTCCATGGGCCACCAAGTGTTCCACACCTTTTTCGCTCAAGAATCTACGGGCAAAGGAGAGGTTGAGAGCCACCTTTTTGGCCAGTAATTCATCATCATGATTGGCCCCGAGTAAGTGCAATCGACCTCCTAGCGAACGGGCAAGGGCGGCTGCTTCAGTAAGCACCCGTTTTTCTTCAGCAGCAAAATCAATGGTTACAATAATCTCTTTGCTGGGCTTCTCAGCAGGTGATTGCGCTTGGGTAATAATAAATGGAAGGGTAGTACCACTGACCACCTTGATGGCTTTGCTTCCTACCAAGTACTGAATCCCTTTAAGTCCGTGTGTACCCATACAAATCAGGCCCGCTTCCAATAATTCAGCGGTTTTCCCAATCTCTTCAATTCCCCCAATAGCTACCTTGGTTCTGATTTGTGCGGTTTTGGCGTATGACTGAGCCATCTGGTTCAGCTTTCCTTCAGCCACAGCTTGTTCTTTGGCATTTTTCGCCATGTGAAGAAGGAGAATGTCAGCAGATTCCAATTGGTTCACCAGCTGAATGCTGTATTTCAAAGCCCCTTCTGTAACGGGGGTGAAATCAATAGGGACGAGGATGGTAGAAGTCATGGCCGAAAGATACTTCATCAGACCATTTTGTAACAGTCTCAGATCAGTTCAGAAAGGGTGGAAGCGCCTACAGGTCTTTCTACGTTGAATGCCTCGCCATATTCTACGCCAATTAATCTCCCATAGTTCATGGCCCGGTAAGTGACACTGTCCATAAAGCCCTTGGATGCGATAACAGTTTGAGGTTCTTGGCTGTTGGGATCGTAAAACTGGCTTTTGTGTGCCAAAACACTTTGCATTTTTTGTTCGTGAAAGCCACTTACGTCTACAATAAGATCAGGTTGAAGTTCGCGAAATTGCATGTAATGGTAGATCGCTTTGGGTCGCCAAGCCGCTAAAGGTTTACCGAGGTGAGTGATTTCCCATTTTCTCAATCCGGCCAAAAAACAAGCATCGCTCACCAGTTGTGAGGCTCTTCCATGATCGGGATGACGGTCTTCTAGGGCATTGGCAATCACCACATCGGGACGATAGATTCGGATGATACGAGCTACTCTTTCTTGGGTATTCCGGTTATTCTGGAAGAAACCATCTTCAAGTTCGAGATTCTCACGAACCGCTAATTGCAAGATCCTAGCTGCTTCTTGGGCCTCTAGATGGCGAATCTCCGCAGTTCCGCGCGTGCCCATTTCCCCTCGAGTGAGATCAATAATCCCCGTCTTCTTCCCCTGGGAGGCTTCTTTGGCCAGTATTCCTCCGGCGCCGAGTTCTACATCATCGGGGTGTGCCCCAAATGCAAGGATGTCCAATTTCATTTGGCAAAGTTGCTAAAGCCTAGGTAAACAAAATGAATGAGAAGGCAAAAGACGAGGAATTTTGAAAAAGCAGCTAACGGCAATTGCAGCGGGGACAAGCCCGCCTCCCCGCTAGCAATGTAAGC
>CAZDPF010000161.1:3171-4644 GCA_964507215.1 uncultured Chryseobacterium sp.
CATTGCGGTTTAAGCGCCTTGGGCAAAGGCAAGAACTTTATCGTCTAGCGGACTTACTCCTGAAGAAAGAACATCTATCCAACGGCCCTCTTCATCAATCAAGAACTTTTGAAAATTCCATTTGACAGGGGCATCCTGGACACCATTCATTGATTTTTGGGTAAGCCATTGGTAAAGCGGATGCATATCGCTCCCGCTAACAGAGATTTTCTCCATCATTAAAAAACTCACGCCAAAATTCTTGCTGCAGAATTCTTGAATGGTGGTATTGTCATGGGGCTCTTGCTGTCCGAAATTGTTGGCTGGAAAACCTACAATTACAAAAGACTCGCCGCCAAATTGCTCGTGGAGCTCTTGCAATTGCTTGTATTGCGGCGTGTACCCACAAAAACTGGCCGTGTTCACCAGAAGCAATCTTTTGCCTTTGAGTGAACCGAAGTCAAAAGATTCGCCGTCAATGGTTTTGAGCGAAATTTTTTGTTCATACAGACTTTGATTGGCCATGGTATTGGTTTTTTGAGAGGCGTTTTCAGCTTGAGTAGCAAGCGCCACTTGGTGAGAATCGGCAGGACTTGATTGACACGCCATGCCTAGGGTCAAAAGACTGAGTGTGATGAGACGCATGAAACTTACTTTTGACCTTTAACAGATCCGCTGCCATTGGGTTCATTTCGCCTTCTCATACAACTTTCCTTTACGCTTGAATGGCGCGAGCGCAGCGGCATATTCAACACTTTGCTCTACGCCCTGGCCACTGCTTACATCGCTTCTTTGGCATTGGGCCAAAGTACGGGTGCTCAAGTTTGGTCCGGACTCATGTGGTTTTTAATGCTCTTCAATGCCATTACCGCTAGCTCAGGTTCGTTCAGACACGAGGCGGGCCATCGCTACGCTTACTACCAACAATTAGTAGATCCGGCCGCGTTGTTTCTTGCCAAATGGGTGTACAATGTGATCTATGGATTGCTGTTGGGAGTGCTTCAGTTTGTATTGCTTTACTTTTTCATCGGTTCCCCCGGGGGCGAAATTTTTCTTTTTCTGATCCAGATTGCTTCTGGAGCACTGGGGTTAATGGGAGTACTCACCCTCACTTCGGGTATTGCAGCACTGAGTGGAAATAACGTGAGCTTGATGGCCATCTTGAGCTTCCCGCTGCTTATTCCTGTTCTACTCATCGGATTGCGCGGAAGTGTGCTCGCTGCAATCGGTGCAAGTTGGTCTGAAGTGCTGCCCTATGTTGGTGGTAACTTGGGAATGAGTGCCTTGGCTGCAGGCATGGGCTACCTTCTCTTTCCTTATCTTTGGCGCGACTAATTGCTTCCCTTTCAATGAGAGGTTCCTGGTGGAAGCTCGGAGCAGCATCGCTGGTCCTATACGCCCTAATAGCCGGTCTCAGTTTCGAGGTGCCACGACTGGTGGTACTCAATGAAACTATTCGAAACTTGTATTATCATGTTGGGATGTGGTTCGCTA
>CAZDPF010000162.1:0-2865 GCA_964507215.1 uncultured Chryseobacterium sp.
ATTCATGAGCGGCAAGGGGGCAACTATTGAAGTAAAATGCAAATTGTGCGAGACTTGGTATGTTTTTGAAAAAGAGCAAACTGCCGTTTGTCCGCAATGTTCTTTTCCCGCCCAAACCCGTATCAAGCAAGATCCGCCTATTGAAATAGGCAACCCTTCCTTTAGCCTTGATCTCAACCGTTCCTTATTGCCAGCAAAAGAAAGTGATGGCCGCATCTTGCGCTTTTTCAAACGGGTGGTCAACTTCTTTTTCATGCTTTATTTATTGATCATGGCTTTGATCTCATGGATCGCCATAACCTTCTCTGGATAATGCTGCGCTGGCTCTTGCCCGGTCTTTTGTTTGTCCTCCATCAATACACTATTGCACAAAATAGGTCGGTTTCGATTGCCCAATCCTACTTAGATGACATTCTCGTGGTTCCGCTCTGTTTGGGTTTATTGGATTTTTTAAATGCCCATTTTGCACTCAAAATGTCTTCTTCTTGGCGTTATGCATTGGCATTCGTAGGCGTGTTGTGGTTTGCCATTGGATTTGAAATCATCCTTCCTTATTACTTCAACCACGGCACCTCAGATCCTCTAGATGGTTTAGCCTATGCTTCAGGTGCCATGTTTTACCTCTGGCTATTCCCAGAACCTGAGACCCCTAAACCAAATAGGGCATAATCGAGTAAAGCGGGATCATTTGGATAGATCTGGCGAGCAGCAAGGGTGAGCTCCTCCACGGCCTTTCGATCGTTCTGTTTCCTTTGAAGCAAGCCGAACTCTCTCGCCACTCTCCCGCTGTGTACATCCAAGGGAATCATCAGCTTTTGCATGGGGATATGCGACCAACAGCCAAAATCAACTCCCACCTGATCTTTTCTCACCATCCATCGCAAAAACATATGCAATCGCTTGGCTGCTGATCCATCTTCCGGACTGGCCAGGTGTTTCTCGAAACGCTTTTCATGTGGCATTTTCAACATCCACGTCCTAAATCGTTGAATGGCGGCTTGGGTGTCTTCTTCATGGGGCATAAGCTGGAAAGCTTCAGCCAAACTACCCAACTGCAAATACACCCTTTTCAATGCTTGTAATACAAAGCGTAGGTCTGCTTCACAAAAGGTGCGATGTACAAATCCGCGCAAAGCCACTTCTTTCTCAAGATTGCTATGGAGAATAAATTCGTGCGGACGATCATCCATGCGCTGCATTAATTGGCGAGCACTTCTGATTATCAAATCTCTTCGGCCCCAACTGATCAAGGCTGTCAGGAGGGCGGCTATTTCAATATCTTCTTGTTTGTCAAACAAGTGCGGAATAGAAATCGGGTCATCCGCAATAAAATCAAGGGTGTTGAAGCGATGGGCTTGCTCTAGAAGAAAGTGCTTGTACCGGTCTTCCATCTCAGGCATTCACCAGCAAGCCATCGTGCATTTGTAGCGGACGATCAGCCATTTGGGCCAAATCAGGATTGTGGGTAATCAGCACTATGGTTTGGCCAAGCTCACTTTGCAATTGCTTGAACAGTGCATGCATTTCATCGGCATTCTTAGAATCGAGATTGCCACTGGGCTCATCAGCCAATAATAGCTTGGGTTTGTTCATTAGGGCCCTGGCTACTGAAACCCTTTGTTGTTCACCTCCTGAGAGTTCGCTGGGCAAATGGTCTATTCGGTCTTTCAATCCTAGGTATGAGAGCAACTCCAAAGCCCGCGTTTCGAGTTGCTTTCTCGAATTTCCTGCTATGAGGCCTGGCAAAAAGACGTTCTCTAACGCATTGAACTCTGGCAATAAGTGGTGAAACTGAAAAACAAAACCAATCTCGGCATTGCGAAAACGCGCCAAATCGGCATCTTTCTTTTGAAACAGCTCATGGCCTTCGTACCACAGTTCTCCAGAATCCGGACGATCAAGGGTGCCCATTATTTGTAGCAAAGTAGTCTTACCGGCACCGGAAGCCCCTACAATGGAAACCATTTCGCCCTGCTCTACCCGCAAGCTTACGCCTTTGAGTACTTGCAAACGGCCAAACGACTTGTGGATGTTCTTGAGTTCAATCACGACGAAGGGTTCCTCGATTGGCGAAATACGGCATTGTAATCCAAAAAATAGGTAAAGCGAATAGACAAGTTATTGGCTTGCGGAAGGGCAAACAAACCCTGTACGTTATCTCCCAGACTTTGGCCAATCTGATCATCTAGATTGAGCAAAGCGTTTCGGTAAAGCAACACCAACTCGCTGGCCGGTGCAAACCACCATGAATAGCGCAAATCCAAATTCCAGCTATTGAAATTTAAATCGAGGTCATCTGGACGGTCAATGGGCGCTAATTCACTTCCCACTAAGGCATAAAATGAATTGTAATCTACTGTAGACCAGAGGTATCGAAGATTAAGTGTAAGGCTTGATTTTTCATTGAGCACATAGCTTCCACGTAAATCAAAGCGGGTGTTTTGCAAATCCCTTCTACCAAATATAGGTTCCCCTCCTTCGCTGCTGGCCCAACCAATATCTCCAGTTACCCACTCTTCAAATACTTCAAAACTCAAGGTAAGATGATCGTTAAATCGGTAACGGGGTTCTATACTTAAACGGTGAAAGGCATAATTATATCCGTGCCAAAAACCGCTGATATAGCGCATATCCAAAGCGAAGGCTTTCCGATAATCACTGGAAATCCATAGGTTAAAGTAATCCCGCGCTGGGCGTTCCCAGTACCTTCCTACTGTTCGGGTTTCAAAATAGTCGTGACTGCCAATGGGATTGCTGTCCCAACCTCCTCCAAATGCAAAGAAATTTTTGGTGAGGAAAAAGAAACTTCCTCCTAAATAATAATCTGTAAATACTCTGGGCGCATAAAGCATTTCATAATTGGTG
>CAZDPF010000162.1:2965-4588 GCA_964507215.1 uncultured Chryseobacterium sp.
GGTTGCAAACTGGTATCGCTGGCTTGGGCGTTGGTTACATTGTTAGGCGCCCCACCTATTCTTCGAGAATAGAACAATCCCCCTTTATTAAAGAGATCTACCCCTTCATTAAAAAATGGTCTGTTTTCTTCAAACTGCAGTTCAAACGGACTGAGATTCAATTGCTGATTGTCGAAAGGCACTTGGCCAAAATCAGGCACCAAAGTGGCATCCAAGGTGAAGCTTTCGTTGATGCCGTATTTCAAATCTAGTCCAAGGCGATAGCTCCAATCTGTTTGACCTTTATAGTCATTCATATAAGCCGATGCATAGGGCAAGAAGGAAAGCCTTACTGGCGGTTCAATGCCCTCCATGCCGTGCATCAGTCCGCATTGCTGCTCATAAGTGCCAAAAGATTTATCAATGAAATTCCAAGAATATTCTTCTCGTATGCGACGGATATAGCGAATCATGTTCAATCCCCATGTGGATGGGCCATCTTCGGCAAAACGCAACGATTGGTAAGGGATGGCCATTTCCACTGTCCAGCCCAGTGAATCTATAACTACCTCGCTAAACCACACAGTATTCCAGCCAAAATCATCACCATCTGCCGTGGTACGACTATCGGCCTGCACCCCAGCGGCCGTTACCCAAAAATTGAAATCAGAAAGTCCATCGTTGTACGGATTGATAAAGATGCCAAACCAGTCGTTGTTGCGGCTGAAATCGTCTCTTGGGGTGAGCTCAGTGAGGATGGAATCAGGATGTTGATCAAAAAGCCTGGCCGCGAGGTAGAGGTAGTTGTCATCGAACAAAAGTTTGACCTCTGTTCGAAGTTGTGCGCGCTCTGCCGGACCATTGCCTGGATTGAGCATGACAAAATCACGGGCCATTGGTGCCTGTTTCCAGCATTCATCACTGAGGCTTCCATCAACCACGGGTGGTGCAGAAGTTCGCTGCATTTGCAACTCCTTCTTTTGGGCCCAACCCTCCATGGGAAATGCGTGCAACAATAAAATCAGAAAGCCGGTAATTCGGCGGTAGACCATGGCGCGAAAGTACATGTGCAGTCTGAAAAATGCTCCGCTTTGATTTCTAAAAACTAGGCCTTCTCGGTCTTTTAACTTTCTCTATTTTCGAGGCATTCAAACCAACCAAATCATGGATCAGCAAGCTTGGACTAGTTCAGACGAGCATTTGAGTATTGGCCCCATTCATACTTTGTACAGCGACGGAAAGACCAGTACCTATTTGGCCACCAAGCACATAGCTTCTGCCGGGATAAAAAAGACCGATAATCCAATGCTGTTTTTCGGCGGATTTACAGTTTCCTTGGTGGGTTTGGTGTTGTTTTCATTTGGATTACCTGCCTTGATCGTGTCTGCAGTGATCGGATTGGGTGTGTTGTTGTTTCTTTCTTCACTGTTTGTGAGCAAGAACCGCTTTGTAATTGCTACATCAGGAAGTGAAAGCTTGGAGATTCCCTTGGGAAAGTTCACCAAAGAAGACGCCGACAAGGCCATGGAAGTTATTCAACAAATGAAGGAGCAAGAAGCGCTAGCTGGTCAAGGATTGGTTATTGCGGAAGGCCATCAAAGCGGCGGCGATAGCAGGCGTACTTTCAAATCGCTTACGCCGAAA
>CAZDPF010000163.1:0-1485 GCA_964507215.1 uncultured Chryseobacterium sp.
CCGTCAGCATGTCAAGTTGGCTTCCTTAGCCCTCACGCCTTTTGGCAGAGAGATCATAGAGGTTTAAATCCTGCTACATTTTTTCACCTGTAAAGGCCCACCAACAGTGCTTTCTTCTGATCTTCGGGTCATGATTTTCACCCATCGAGTGGCCTCAGTTCAGTCTGTCTTTCTAAGTCTTATTTGCTTTTTCTCTGTTCTGTTTTCCCATGCCCAGTCTTTTCAAATTTCCCCTAGCCAGCTTTACAATTCTGACTACCGAGATTCTGTTCAAGTTATTGCACACCTAGATAATCTCTCGCTTTCACCTGCTGAACGCCAACAGCTTGAAGAAGTGGTGGGCAGCGGTGCAGCGGGTCAATTCTTGCAACTTGATTTCACCAACGCTGATGTTGTCAGTGCCGCCATTTATCTGCGCTTCTGTCGCATGGCCGAAGAGATTGTTGTTTTTCATCAGCAGGAAAACCAGTGGATTCCTACCCTACTCAATGCCACCACCAGAGGCCAAGTGACCATTCTACCCAGTACGCACCAATACTATTATTTGAGTTTAGGCAGGGGGCAAACGGAGGCAATCATTGTTTATGTTCAGTTTGAAGAAGGAACTGCCGATCCCCATTACAACGAGCTGTTTCTGTCTTATGCCGATCGGGTAGAATCAGAATATCTAGAGAAAACAGATTTACAAGGGATTTACACAGGATTGGTAGTGCTAATTACCCTTTTATCGTTGGTTGCTTCTTTCTTTTTGCGCTATCGGCCGCTCTTGTACTTCGGCTTACACATGCTTTTTTGGATTCCCTACTTCCGCATGCAACACAATTTGCTAGGCATATGGGACACGCTCTTCCCTACTATGGATCTCTTTCAACAGAGTTCCTTCAGTGTTGGGTTCATCTTGCTGTTCAGTTCCCTCTTTGCCAGCCACTTTTTGCGCCTTCAAGAACAGATGGGCAGATGGTTCGCACTTTATGTTGGCAGTCATGTTGTGGTGATCGGCATATTGTTTTATTCTACTTTCATCGCCCTTCTCCCCTGGCTTAACTATGGATTGGCTTACATCCTCTTGTTCCATTTGGCCATCAACATCTGGTTGAGTTTACGTGGCATTCGACCTGCCCAACAGCTTTTAGGCTCTATGTCCGTATTGATAATTGCCGCCTTGGCCATGAGTTTGATGCAAATAGAATTAATTCCATCTTCCCGTTTTACCCCCTATCTCTTCCAAATTGGCACTTTGATTTTCTCGCTCATTTTGTTCTTCAGCTTGGCAGGAAGGGTTTCGAAAATCAGGCAAGACCGCAGAGAGGCTGAGCAATTGATTAGAATTAAAACACAGTTCTTTCAAGACATTTCACACGAACTCCGCAGTCCGTTGAGTTTGGTGCTTGATCCGCTTCGAAAGGTGTATGAAGAACTTCCCCAGGGCGCACAAAAAGAAGCTTTGGCCCTGGCTAAAAATGCAGGAGAAGGTCTACAAAACCT
>CAZDPF010000163.1:1585-4494 GCA_964507215.1 uncultured Chryseobacterium sp.
CGGGAATCAGTGCCAAAGCCCTGCCCCATATTTTCAATCGCTTCTACCAAGATCCGGAAGCCGCCCCGAATGCACAACCCGGAACGGGTATCGGATTGGCCCTTTGCAAAGCATTGGTAGAACAGCACCAAGGGGAAATCAGCGTACAAAGTACCAAAGGATCAGGGAGCATTTTCACCATTCTGTTGCCCAACAATTCTTTAGCAGCGGAAGCAATTTTTGATGAGCAGGAGGAAGAGGCGATGGTTAGTGAAACAGCCAAACCACTGTTGCTGGTGGCAGAAGATCACCCTGATCTTAGGAATTATTTGAAGCTTTGTTTGGAAGAGCAGTACGAAGTACTATTGGCCAAGACCGGATTAGAAGCTTGGGAGATGGCCTTAGAACGCATTCCGGATGTGCTTTTAAGCGACCTTATGATGCCTGACCTCGATGGCATTGAACTTACGCAGCGCATCAAGACACACAAGCAAACCTGTCACATTCCTGTACTTCTGCTTACCGCCAAATCTGACCAGCAGTCAGTGAATGAAGGACTGGCGGCGGGTGCAGACGATTATATTGCCAAGCCTTTTAACTCTGATGAATTGCGCTTGCGGGTGGCCAATATCCTCAAGCAGCTCGAAATCTGGCGGCAGCGTGTAGCGGGTCTTGAACTTCCCAAAGTAGCAGAGAATACCCTTAATAAGGTAGATCGTGCCTTTCTAGAACAGTTGGCGAACACCTTAACGGTTCACTTTGCCAATGCCGAGTTTGGTGTTGAAGAGCTGTCGAAAGAAATAGGCATGAGTAAAACCCATTTGAATAGAAAACTCAACCATTTGGTTGGGCACTCGGCCATCAAGCTATTGCAAAACTACCGCTTGGCAGAAGCGCGAAAGCTCCTCCTTCAGAAAGAAGGCAATGTGTCTGAAATAGCTTTTGCATGTGGTTTCAATAGCCCAGCCTACTTTGTAAAATGCTTCAAAGACAAGTACCAAGAAACCCCTGGCCAATTGCTTCAAGCCCTGTAAAGACTGGGATTTCCCCCTTAAAAGTTTCAAATTTTATACAAGCTGTTTCATAATTGATACAGAGGAAAAGGGACGCTGCCTCTCCTTTGCATCGAACAAAAAACAGCTTCATGAAAAACAAATATTACGCTTTGCTGGCTTTCTTAGGTTTGGTTGGATGTGCATCTGGCCAGACCATTGACATCAGCAACTTCAGCTTTCCCAATGCCCTAAATGATGTTTTTTTGGTTGGGGCTGCAGGAACCTACGGCGCAGCTAGCACAGGGGCAAATCAAACCTGGGACTACAGCAATGTGGTGCGATTTCGCAAAGACTCAGTGCAGTACTACAGTGCAGCCGATAGCCTCAATGGATTTCCTGATGTGCACAGCTTTGTAGATCGTGATTTGGTGAGTCCTACTGGTGCCAATATTGATGGTTACCTCTTCTATAACTACAATGCAAGCGGATTCTACACCGCAGCATTCTACACTGCTCCGTTTAGCGAAAGCCTTACCTCTTTCACAGGCAGTCCTGGCGATGCCTTGGTTATTCCTGGTCAACGCTTGGCTTATGCCGATTCGCTTTATGCTTTGAAGTTTCCAGTGAACTATCAGGATAGCTGGAGTGCATCGGCCAACCGAATTGTGAATTTCAATTTGACTATTGCCGCGTTTGGTTTAACCAATACTCCCGGCTATTTCAAAGCCACAGAAAGCGAAACACGCACTGTGGTAGGCCAAGGAAACATTATTATACCCGATGAAAATGGCAATGCCATGGCACCCATTCCTGCTTTGATGATTCGTGTCAATCGATCGATTGTTGACAGCATCTATTTGGCTGGTAGTCCTGCCCCGCCAAGCTTGCTCACTGCCTTCGGACTCACCCAAGGGGTCACCTTCAATTCCAGCTTTGTGCTCTTCTATCCTACTACCAATTCGAGTATGCCGGTGGTGGGCTACAGCGTAAATGCATCCAACAATCCGATTTCTTTTACCTATCGTCCGCGAATTGCGCGGCTTGCCTCCGGGATTGGATTGAATGAGTCTGTCGGAAACACGCTGAAAGTATATCCCAATCCGGTGAGCGCCGGAAGTAGTCTACACTTGGACTACAGCAGTACCGCCCAAGCAGAAAAGTATGCATTGTACAACCTCAATGGTCAGCTCATGCAAAGAGGAGCATTGGCCTTTGGCCATCGCTTGCCCATTGATGCTGATATTCCTTCGGGTATCTACTTCTTGCATTTAGAAGATGCCCAAGGCTTGCGCATTGCACGCACCAAACTTCAGGTTCAATAGAAAAGCGTACACCTGACCGGTAGCCCTGCGGAATTCTGTAACAAGGTCCGCAGGGCTTTTTGCATTCAGGTTTTTAGCATTCTCCTTTATTATCTTTCCATGGTGGATGGCGAAATCAAGCAAGTTTAGCTTTCAATCACCCCATCACCCAGACCTCGATCTTCTCGATTTACCTATGCTTACTGCCATCCACCCAAAACTCCCCATGCGCCACAAGCAAAAAACACGCGAATTCTATCTTGAACAGATGGGTTTTCAAGAATTTGGGAGCATTGATTATGAGGGCTACTTGATGGTGCAGCAAGACCAGATACAGATTCACTTTTTCGAATTCCCTGCGCTGAATCCGTTAGAAAACTACGGACAGGCATATATCAGTGTTCAGCAAATTGAAGTCTATTACCAAAGACTCATTCAACGGCAGGTTGCCATTCATCCCAATGGCCAGCTTTCTTTAAAGCCTTGGAGACAGTGGGAGTTTTCTGTACTCGATCCTGATCACAATCTCTTGACCTTTGGAGAGGAAGCACCCTGAATTTCTATTATGATCATTACTGAGGTTCACTCAAAGCATTCAAGAAAGCCAAAAGATCTAACTGTTCTTGGGTGGTGA
>CAZDPF010000164.1:0-1497 GCA_964507215.1 uncultured Chryseobacterium sp.
ATATTCTCTTGAGAAAATTGTATCCATGATCTCCAGGACCGAGCCCATCGCCATGGCCCTCAAACAACTGCTAACCTTGGTGATGAACATCAATGGGTTGTATATGCAGCTGGGCGCCCAATTCATTGGGTAAATAATCAAAAATCCAGAGGTCGTGATTGCCGGTAAACAAGTGCAATTCAACCCCTTGATCACTCAATTCAGCCAATTTACCCAATGCACGCGTGAAGCCCCGGGGCACGGCTCTTTTGTACTCGAACCAAAAATCGAAGAGGTCGCCTACCACATACAAGTGAGAAGCATCTTGTTTGATTTGTTCGAGCCAATTCACAAAACGCAGCTCTCTCGCTCTACTAGAAGAGGCATCGGGAGCGCCTAAGTGGAGGTCGGAGATGAAGTAAACCGCAGACACATTGCCAAATGTATCTAAAGAACCGCTGAGTTTTTAAACGAAAAAGCCCCGCTTTTGGGCGGGGCATCGGCTAGCGCGATTAAATTATTGACCAGCACTG
Source organism: uncultured Chryseobacterium sp. (assembly GCA_964507215.1). GTDB lineage: Bacteria > Bacteroidota > Bacteroidia > Flavobacteriales > Schleiferiaceae > RFXV01. The sequence goes on from CAZDPF010000164.1 coordinate 513, forward strand.
AATCTACGGGCAACTTCGTTCCAGTTCACCACATTCCAAAAAGCGGAAATATAGTCGGGTCTGCGATTCTGATAATTCAGGTAATAAGCATGTTCCCAGACGTCTAGTCCAAGAATAGGGGTGCCAGAGCAGCCAGCTTCGGGCATCAAGGGATTGTCTTGATTAGGGGTGCTGCAAACCTCTAGTTGGCCACCGGGATGTACACACAACCAAGCCCAACCAGAACCAAAACGCGTAGCTGCAGCCTTGGCAAAGGCCTCTTTAAAGGCATCAAATGAACCGAAATCACGGTCAATGGCAGAGGCCAACTCACCCTGTGGAAGTCCGCCACCTGATGGTGACATGATTTCCCAGAAGAGATTGTGGTTATAAAAGCCACCGCCATTGTTGCGAACGGCGCCATTTCCGCTATGGTTTTTTAACAAATCTTCTATGCTTTTGCCTTCCATTTCTGTGTTGGCAATGGCATTGTTGAGGTTGGCGGTGTAAGCCGCGTGGTGTTTTCCATGGTGTATTTCCATGGTACGTGCATCAATATGCGGTTCCAATGCATCGTGTGCATAGGGCAGAGAGGGGAGTTCGAAAGCCATGATAATGAGGTTTTACAATGAGACATCAAAGCTAACAGACAAACAGACGTTGAGCGCAATAGTTGTGATGGAGTTTGCCTATCGCGCAATAGAAAACCCCCTGCTGCGCGGGGCAACAGGGGGTTGGCAAAAAAAGGAGTTCAGATTTACTGAACAATAAAACGGGTCTGGGTCATTTCGCCATTGTCGCGTGCAATGGTGAGCAAATAAACACCAGCTTGCAATTGGCTGCCATTGATTTCCAATTGGCCATATTGCTTACCGAAGTCCATTACACGACGACCGCTGAGGTCATAAATGGCCACATTGAATTTTTCTTCAATGCCCAAGTCAACTACAGAAACGCCGTTCACCGGGTTAGGATAAACATTGAAACTGCGGGCGTTCAAGCCTTC
>CAZDPF010000164.1:1597-4470 GCA_964507215.1 uncultured Chryseobacterium sp.
CAGGCCACGGTGTCATTGAAACAAGTGTAAGGAACGGTAGCGCTAGCTGTGGCGTTGTAAATGCGGTTCGCAATGCCTTCCCAGTTGGCGTTTCCGGTGAAATAACGACGGAACTTGTACTGTACTTCACCAGAGTCTACATCGAGGGTGATGCTGTAGATACCATCTCCATCAGGATCAGTGAGGTAGTCTCCACCGCTCCAGTTGTTGATAGAACCCGCGATGTCAACAGAATCAACATCACAAGTGGTGCTCATGTCAACCTCAAAGGTGATTTGGTAAACAGGAACTGGGCCTGCAGGACAAGGAGAGCAAGTGGCGAAACACACATCGGGGGTGGTGATGTCTGTTGTACCCACGGTCAAGCCGCGGTTGCCGTTTACAGCACATGAAGAAGGCACTCCTTCATCGCTGCCCCATGCGTTGCCGTTAACAAACTTATACTCGTAGGAACCAGCGGGCAGTTGAACGGTGAGTTCATACACGCCATCGCCATCGCCATCCAGCAATTCAGCCGTAGCAGGGTCCCAATCTCCTGGGAAACCAGCGGCAGCTTGCCAACTTCCAGCGCAGTGAACACCGTCAGCGCTAACGGTTTGTTGGCTCATGTCAACTTGGAAAGTGACATTCACCTGGGCCAATGCTCCTAGCGAAAAGGCAGAGAGAAGCCCTAGTGCGTAGAGTTTTTTCATGTGATTGTGCTTTTTTTAAGGTTACTTAGTGTAAACTTTACAAGTACCAAAAGTATGAAAATGCACACGCGCAGATATGATTTAGGTCAATGTTTCAGCCTACTAGGCGTTTTCTTAACATTTTGTCTACACTTTGGGGCCCATTTGAACGCCCAAAAGGTGAGCCGAATTGACCCGCCCAATTGGTGGAACGACATGGCCACAGACACCCTTGAACTCTTGGTGTATGGAGAAGATTTAGAGAAAGTGGAGGGGGTGGGCAGCAGTCTGGAGAATGTGCAAATCTTGGCTTGGGAGCTAGCCCCTAATCCTTCCTATCTCTATTTAACCGTGTGGGTAAAAGAAGCAGGAGCGGTGGAATTCACTTTTGGTAAAGGAAAAAAAGCCAAGCATAAATGGTCCGTTCTTCCCAATCCTAACTTTCAGCCGGCCACCCATGATGGTACAGATGTGATGTACCTCATTACCCCTGACCGCTTCGCCAATGGCGACCCTTCGAACGATGCGTTCGATCACATGAACGAAACCACGGTGAATCGCCAAGAGCCTTTTGGAAGGCATGGCGGAGACATTCAAGGCATTGTTGAAAGACTCGATTACCTCAAAGATTTGGGCATCACTTCCGTTTGGAGCTGTCCGCTTCTCGAGAACGACATGAAAAAAGAGAGTTATCATGGATACGCCATTACAGACCACTACCAAATAGATCAACGTTTTGGTTCCAATGAAGGCTACGCCCAATACGGCGAGGCATTACACCAACGTGGGATGAAACTCGTCTTGGATGCCGTGTACAATCATTGCGGCGATCAACACCCGCTTTTTTTGAATGCGCCAGCCAATGATTGGTTCAACCAATGGGAAGCGTATACCCAAACCAACTATCGGGCAGCGGCATTTCTAGATCCCCACGCATCACAAGCCGATCTCAAGAAGTTTCAAGACGGCTGGTTTGTGCCCACCATGCCTGATTTCAATCAGCGCAATCCGCATGTGGCCAGGTATCTCATCCAAAACACCCTTTGGTGGATTACCTACGCCAAGGTAGATGCCATTCGCATTGATACGTATGCTTATCCTGACCAAGCCTTCATGAACAGCGCCATGCGGGAGGTAAGACGCAATTATGCCAACTACTATTTGTTTGGAGAAATCTGGGTAACCGGCCATCAGATTCAAGGAGGCTGGACGGCCAATCCGCAACTCAAAGAAAAGGGAAGTGCGCTGCCTTCCGTTCTCGACTTCCAGTTTTGCTTCGGCCTTCAAGAAATGGTGAAGCAAGGGCCGGGATGGGCCAATGGGGTGGGCCGGTTGTACCTCACCTTAGCTGGAGATTGGATGTACGACAATCCCCATCAGATGGTCACGTTTGCCGACAACCATGACATGGGACGCATTTTTGGCGAGGTGGGAGGAGATCTCAGCAAACTGCAAGTGGCCATGGGTGTGCTGCTTACCAGCAGAGGAATACCTTGTATCTACTATGGCACCGAAGTGCTGATGAAGGAAACCGAGAATCACGGGGTTATTAGAGAAGATTTTGCAGGAGGATGGTCTGATGATGCGGTGAATAAATTTGTGAAAGAAGGTAGAACCGCAGAGGAAAACCAAGCCTTCAACTGGATTCAAACCTTGGCCCGTTTTAGGAATGAGCACAACGCATTGTTCAACGGGAGGTTTATGCAGTTTGTGCCAGAGGAAGGGGTTTATGTTTATTTCAGAGAAGGTGGAGGAGAGACCTTGATGTGCGTGGTGAATGTTTCAGACAAGCCCCAAACCCTGAATACATCTCGCTTTGAAGAAATCTTGCCCAAAGGGATGAAAATGGAGAGCATTGTCTCTGAGCATACCATTAGCGGGGGACAGAATTGGGAAGTTCCCGCCATGTATTTTGAGGCATTTCTGAGCAAGTGATTGCTTTCTGCTAACTGCTCAAAGAAACCATACAGCTACAGTACCGATCGGTACAGCTACATAAGCGCACTACAATAGACTGTAGCAGCCCGATAGTTTTGGCCCAATTCAAAATGCCAAGAATGATGAAAAGGCTGCTACTGTTGCTGTTTATGGGAGTATCTGCCCCCGTGCTCTTCGCGCAAACGTTTAATTGGGGTGATAGCCCCCAAAGCTCTGGTCAAACGCATTCTGTGCAGGTAGCTACTAACGGGAGCAATTTGTTTT
>CAZDPF010000165.1:0-4465 GCA_964507215.1 uncultured Chryseobacterium sp.
TTTGTCTATTTTCAAGGAGTTTTGTTTTTGCAGCATTCAAGTGGAAAGGCCGAAAGATACTTCATTCCTTACGTTGAACCTCGGTGGTCAGCTCATGTCGCTCGACCGCTGCAGGGTGATGGCTATTGTCAATCTTACGCCAGATTCATTCTTTGATGGCGGAAGGTTCAATGCCTTCGATTCTTTTGTGCAGCGCGTAGAACAACAGATAGAACAAGGGGCTGATATTTTAGACTTGGGAGCGGCTTCGAGCAAGCCGGGTGCGAAGGTGGTGGCTGTTGAAGAAGAGTGGAGCCGATTGGAAAAGCCGCTCCGATGGTTGCGTCAGCAGCATCCGCACATGCCTATTTCTATTGATACTTGGCGGGCAGAAGTTGCGCAACGCGCATTGGCCGAAGGAGCCCATATGATCAATGATATTTCAGCTGCCCAGCTCGATCCTGACCTCTTGCAAGTGGTGGCCAAGGCCCAAGTGCCGTATGTGCTCATGCATATGAAGGGCACTCCAGCCACTATGCAGCAGGCGCCTCACTACCAAAATGTGGTGGAAGAACAGCTGCTTTGGTTTGCAGAAAAAGTGGCCTTGTTGAAATCGCTTGGGTTGAATGATCTTCTGGTTGACCCGGGTTGGGGTTTTGGCAAAACGTTGGAACACAACTACCAAATGCTGCATTCATTGGAGCGCTACCATCAGTTTCGCCTTCCTTTGCTGGTGGGTGTAAGTAGAAAGTCGATGATCTGCAAAGTCTTGCAAGTAAATCCCGAAGCGGCCTTGAACGGCACCTCCGTGCTGCATACCCTGGCGCTTTTGAAAGGCGCTCAGCTGCTTCGGGCACACGATGTTCGCGAAGCCCGCCAGGCCATTGCCTTGGTGGAAACCTATTTAGCTGCTGGAAATGGAACTGTTTGACATCCGCATCATTGACCTTATCGACATCCTGTTGGTGGCTTTTTTGCTCTACCAAGTGTACAGGCTGTTGAAGGGTACGGTGGCCATCAATATCTTGGTGGGGGTTGGGGCCATTTATCTGGTTTGGAAAGGGGTGGAGCTGCTGCATATGGAGCTACTGAGTGAGATTCTCGGACAGTTTATTGGCGTAGGAGTGATTGCCTTGATTGTGGTATTCCAACAAGAGGTGCGCAAATTTCTGCTCTACATCGGCACCACTGATTTTGGCCGTCAAAATGCTTTGGCGAAGCTCTTTGGATGGAACAGAAGGGGAGCTGTTGATGAGACCGACTTTGCCACTATTGCCCAAGCCTGCGCCAGTTTCAGTCAAACCAAAACAGGAGCCATCATTGTGGTATCGCGGAAAACCGGATTGGGGAGCTTTGAGTCTACCGGCGATCGCATAGACGCGCGCATCAGCGTTCGATTGCTCGAAAGTATTTTTCAAAAAGAGAGTCCGCTGCACGATGGCGCCGTTATTGTCTCAGGCGAACGCATTCTATCGGCCCGTTGCATCTTGCCAGTCAGTGATCGCGAAAGCCTTCCGAGTAGAATGGGCATGAGGCACCGCGCAGCGCTGGGATTGGCTGAACGCACAGATGCTTTGGTAGCGGTAGTTTCTGAACAAACCGGCGAAATTTCACTCGCCGTAGAAGGCCAACTCAAGAGCCGTTTATCAGCCAAAGAACTAGAAGATCAGATGCGCCAACTCTTTGCAAGCTGAGTTTGCACAAACAAGGCGCATTCGTTTATATTAGACACGAAGCAAACCACCTTTTTTCATGCGCATTCTTCACCTCAGTATGGAGTGTTATCCCGTGGCCAAAGCCGGTGGCTTAGGCGATGTGGTTGGGGCTTTGCCCAAATACCAAAACCGCTTGGGTCATGAGGCCTCGGTTTTCATGCCCGCTTACGCCAATCCTTGGGTGAAGGCCGCTCGCTGCAGCGAAGTTTTTGCAGGCCAAATTGAAGTTTTCGGCGATAAACGTCCGTACAAGGTGCTGCAAGTGCATGATCACGGTTTGGGTTTCGATTTGTTTTTGTTGGATATGCCCGGTGCTTTTGATCGTCCGGGGGTGTACATCGACCAACGTACCGGAAAGGGCTATACCGATGAAGATGAACGCAACACTTCCTTCCAGAAGGCTGCTTGTTATTGGATGCTCAGCCTCACCCACAAGCCCGATGTGGTGCATTGTCATGACCACCACAGCTCCTTGGTACCGTTCTTCATGACAGAGTGCTTCGAGTTCTACCAATTGCGAAATATTCCTACGGTACTCACCATTCACAATGGCCAATATCAAGGCGGAATGGGTTGGGAACGCGTGGAATTGATTCCGGCTTTCAATCCGGAAAGGGGAGGGCTGCTCGAGTGGAACCAACATATTAATCCATTGGGCTGCGGCATCAAATGTTCTTGGGCCGTAACCACGGTTTCTCCGGGTTATATGGAAGAGCTGAAAAAACAATCACGTGGATTGGAACGGCTTATTCGCATGGAATGGGAGAAGTGCCAAGGCATCTTGAACGGCATCGACAATGAAACTTGGGACCCGGCGACTGATAGCCACCTGGAGTTCCGTTTGGAGCGCGATGAGCTTCGGTACAAAAGGCAGAATAAGGCAGTGCTGGCAGCGCGTACAGGATTTCCGGAAGACCAGCCTTTGATCACTTTTATTGGTCGATTTGCAGAAGAGAAGGGCGCAGATTTGTTGCCTGATATCATTGAAGCCTCTATTCAACGCGAGTTGGGCGCGTACTTCTTCATTCTGGGTAGTGGCGATCACGACATCCAAGAGCGCATAGAAGCTTTGGGAGCCGCCCATCCTCAACATTTTCAATATGAGTTTGCCTACAACGAGCCCCTTTCGCGCTTGCTGTATGCTGGCAGTGATTTCCTCATCATGCCCTCAAGGGTAGAACCCTGTGGCCTCAACCAATTGTATGCCTTCCGCTATGGAACCATTCCTATTGTACATGCAGTGGGCGGTCTTAAAGACACGGTAAAAGACTTTGACGGTCGCAAGGGAACAGGCTTTACCTTCTCTTCTTTGGATCAAGAAGAGGTGCTGGTCAGTATTGAACGAGCGGTTCGACTGTACCGAGATCACCTCGCACTTGAAACCTTGATTGACGATAATATGCATCTCGATCACTCTTGGGAGCGCGCTACACACAATTACATAAACTTGTACCAAGAACTCCTGACCAAACATCAACACGCCCATGCAATCTGAAAACACCGTAGCCTTAATTCTAGGAGGTGGAGCCGGCTCACGCCTTTACCCTTTGACCGGACAGCGTTCGAAGCCGGCAGTGCCTATCGCCGGAAAGTACCGATTGATTGACATACCCATCTCCAACTGCATTAACTCGGGCATTCAGCGCATGTTTGTGCTCACCCAGTTCAATTCGGCTTCGCTCAATCAACACATCAAGAATACCTATCATTTTGATCCGTTTTCGAACGGATTTGTAGACATCTTGGCGGCAGAACAGACCCCCGGCAACGACAAATGGTTTCAGGGCACCGCCGATGCCGTCCGCCAGAGTGAGCACCATGTCAATCACCACGAATACGACGAAATTCTCATTCTCTCGGGTGATCAGCTTTACCAGATGGACTTTGCGCAGATGTTGCGCGATCACCGAAGCAAAGACGCCGATATCACCATTGCCACTATTCCTGTAATTGCCCATGACGCCACCTCTTTTGGCATTATGAAGGTGAACAAGAAGGGCATGATCGAGCGCTTTATTGAAAAGCCTTCCTTGGATGTGCTCGACGATTGGGAAGGTGAGGTGGCACCACAATTCCGCCGAAGACGGTGCGTATACCTCGCTTCTATGGGCATTTATGCCTTCAAGAAAGAGGTGATGCATGAGCTCTTGGCCGCCCATCCGGAAGCTACGGACTTTGGCAAAGAGATCATCCCCTTGGCCATCCAAAAGGGCATGAAGGTGGCGAGCTTTAGCTATGATGGCTACTGGACAGACATTGGAAACATCCCTAGCTTTTTTGAAGCCAACCTCGATCTTACCGAAGGATTGCCTTCTTTCAATCTGTTCGACGAGGGCAATCGCGTATTCACACGTCCCCGTTTGCTTTCACCCAGCAAGATTTTTGGCACACGCATGAACAAGGTGTTGATGGCGGAAGGTTCTATTATTCACGCCAGCAGAATTACCAAGGCCATTGTGGGGATTAGAAGTCGCATTGGCAAGCGCACCGTCATAGAAGACAGCATTATTATGGGGGCAGACTACTACCAAAGTTTGGAAGAAGTGCTCTCAAAGAATAGTGTGACGATGGGCATTGGCGCCAATTGTGTTTTGAAAAATGCCATTGTAGACAAGAATGCCTGCATTGGAGATAACGTGCACATCATTGGCGATGCGTCACTTGAAGACACAGAAACCAAGGAATACTGTATCAGAGGAGGTATTGTGGTAGTGAAGAAGAACGCTATTATAGCAAGCGGCAGCAAGATCGGATTGGTGGAATAGGGAGGG
>CAZDPF010000166.1:0-4439 GCA_964507215.1 uncultured Chryseobacterium sp.
GACACCCTTTTGCAGCGCTTGGACATCACCACCGACCCCAATTTCTGGGACGGACTGGTGATGCTTATCCCCTACCAGAGCTATTACTTGGAGAGTCAGTAGCACGATCTTACAGAAGGCTGTGAAGCCGAGGAAGCCCAAACACCAAACCCACCCAACCAAGCAGACACTAAATCATGCACTCTACTTGGTTAGAAGCGAGAAACAATGGCACTGCCTGAAACAGCAAGTCTCTTGCCTTCTCCACATTCCTCCAACCATAAAGTGACTATACCCCCTTGTTGATCAGACCTTCACTTAGGTATAAATTGTAAATTAGACTTGCCAGAGACCATGATTATCAACATGCTACCGCTTCGCATTCTTCCCCACTCCCTGAAGGCTGTCTGCCCTTGTTTTTCTTTTGCAATGATGGCCACACAGGAGGTTGGTGCCAAAGGGATATCCGCATTTTGAATCTTGATTGGAGTAGGCCTGCTGGCTTATTGCTTACAGACGCCCAGCTGAAGGTGAGTATATACTACACCAAAAGAGACGCTGATGAAAAAAAGTGAAAGCGCAGTATGGATCATTGCAGGGGCCGTATTGGCGGGCACCGCAGGAGAATGGTTTCTCGGGGGAAAGCAGGATGCCCATGGCTTGACAAGAAATGTGCTGGTGGTTATGCAGTTGTTAATCGGACTGGGTATGCTTGTGTATCCTTTTGCTCGCTCATCCAAACACAAGGCAAAAAAGGGATCTTCTCCTATTAGGGGCAGTAAGCTAAGATGACCAAAACCATGTGCATAGATCATTATTCTAGGGCTTGATGGGAGGCTGTGATTAAATGGTTCTTTATAATCTCGCTCCTCGTTCCCTTAAAGCATCCAAACCTTCACCGCTACCTACAGGTTTCGCTTGACCTAATACCCAAATGGCTTCCAAGGATTTTAATTGCTTTGCGCACTTTCGCAAATAGAAAAATTTCCTTCTATGCGCATTTTCTATTGGGTACTACTAGCAAGCTTGTTGGCACTGAAACCGGGCTTCGGACAATCAGCAATTGATTGACCGGGCTGATAGTCTTTACCGCACAGAAGACTTGAGTGCTTCGCTTTTGGTCTATCAACAAGCCTTCGCATTAGCTGCGCCTACAGCACCGGAAGCCTACAACGCGGCCTGTGTAGCGGCTTTGTTGGGAGAAGATTCTACAGCATTGGCATTGCTCGATTGGAGTTTATCCTTGGGCTGGACCAATGCCGATCATTTGCGAAGAGATACAGACCTTTCTGGTTTGCGGGCCTTGCCAGAATGGAGCGCAATCTTGCAGCGGGCAGATGCCAACAAGCGCGTGGCCGATGAGCGCTATCCCAATCCGGAACTCAAGCGACAATTGGAGGTATTGAACTATCGAGACCAGGTATTGCGGCAACTCTTGGCAGAGGCCACGGCTAAGTTTGGCGAAGGCACGGCGGAGATGAATACCTATTGGGATTTGATGCGTAGAGAAGACAGCCTCTGTTGGCTGGCCTTGGAAGAATTATTGGAAGCCCATGGCTGGCCGGGGAAATCAACAGTGGGCGGTCAGGCCAATACGGCTGCTTGGTTGATTGTTCAACATGCGCCTTTGGAGAAGCAAGTGGAGTATGTGAAGTGGATGGAAGCCTCCGTTAAGGAAGGGGAGTCGCAGGGAGCACAATTGGCTATGCTCTATGACCGCATTCAAATGCGACTTGGCAAACCCCAGCGATACGGCAGCCAAGTACAGCGGAATGCCGATGGGAAAAGAGAGATTTATCCTTTAGAAGATGCTACCCGTGTGAACCAATGGCGCGCTGAAGTTGGCCTTGGTTCGCTGGAAGACTATGCTCGGAAAATGGGACTGGAATGGTCTTTAGATTAGGCCAATGTTAGTCCACCACCAAACGTTCTGTGCCGATGGGTTGGCCATTCTTCCAAAGCATAAGGTGGTAGACTCCAGAGGCCAAAGTGCTGAGATCAATGCCTTCCTCTGGATGATAGGCTTCAGATTGGATGAGCTGCCCGCTTGTAGATTGCAAGCTGTAGCGCATGCTGCCTTCATTGGGGGCCTCCATCTGCACAAATACCCTTTCACCTGCCGGATTGGGGTAGAGGGTGAAGGCCTTGATTGGATCATCCAACTCTACAACGGAAACGGTATTGCCCAGGGAATCTATCTTCACAATTTCATGCAAATACTCACCATTGTCGAAATATCGATTCACCAAAACAACCCCACCATCTGAAGTGGCTTTAGACTGTAATACGCAGTAGGCTTTTTTCTGACCTAAAGTAATTGACCAATCTTTAGTTCTTTGATTGGTAATCCGATGAACATCAATGGTTCCGTATTCATAAAACCTACTTGTTGAAGTGGTTTTATGGGAGCCAATTACAAATCTAGGATTGGAGCCTTCCATACATAACTGCACCCCTTCAAACCAACTACCTGTTGAAGAGCGCCAGGAGACGGAATCTAAAAAGTACCCGTTTTGATCTTGCCAAAGTAGTCCTACTCTCCCCGTATCTGAGAAAGAGAAACCTCTGAATATGACTGCAGATATATAATCGCCTCCTGAAAGAGGAGTGCCTTGTGCAGCTAGGTGATTCAAATTGGAATTGCTAAAGAAAGAAGTTGTTTTGATAGTATCAATGGTTAGATTGTTTTTTAAAAATTGAGCATGGTACAATGGTCCATCTGAGTACATGATTGCCATGTGACTGGGAGATTGGTATAGGAGGGAGATGTTCATCACCGTAGAACCAAATTGCCATATGTCATAAAGCTTGAAGTCAACCGACTGGATATTAAAATCTAATAGCTCAATAGTTGCTCTTGGATTATATAGATATGCACCTCCGATGAGATATCTGCCATTGAGCACTTCTTCAGCATCGGTAAACATGGCATTGGGCCATTCTGGACAATTGTTGCAAACAATAGAATCAACAGAAAGAATGCTGAGGTCGTCTTCGAGAATGATTCTCTTTACTTTGCCACTAGTATTCGAAATTCTCTCTTTGGTGAGAAGCACAATGTGCCCATTCAGTGGAGTACTTAGGATAGTCCCTCCTACCAAATTATCGGCATTCAGCCAGCTAATACTGTCAGATTTCAATTCTACTTGGAGAAGGCCGTTCTTACTCAATGATCGGATTGCGAAATATGCCTTAGGAGCACCGGCCTGATATATGGTGGCTTGTTGTAGAAGGACGAAGGCACTATCGGTTTCTATAGGTTGACTACTTTCGAAAGTTAAAGGATTGACCAATAAGCTAGGATAGGTGTAAATCCATGCTGGTTGTGCATATCCGGAAATACCAAACAGTCCGATCCATAGGAGCGCAAATGGTCGGCAAATCGAGTTATTCAACGAAAACGGGAATGGCATAGGTAATGTACTTTATCATGTGACGGCAGTAGTCCTCCGAGACTGGATCGCCTGGACACCACCACAATTGGTCATAAAGCTTGATGTAGGTTACGTCTTTGAAAGGGCTGAGAGGTTGGTAAGAGCCAATTATTGGCCAAAGCTCAGCATAATAAGAAAGCATATCTTGCTTATTTATACAAGAAAGGGCTGGGCGCGTTGATCCTGGACAAAATTGTGGTGTGACATCTCCTACGTCATTAGGATGTCCAAAGAGTTTATTCAAAGAGCTTTCCAGAATCCATCCCGGTTGAGTGCCTTCCCATACCGTTTGTATGCCGGTATGATATGCTGGCATGTTGGTCCAATGGGTGCCATAATAGTTTTGCACGAAGCCATATTTGATATTCCAGTTGGCTATTTGTTGGAGGCGGTCAGCAGCGTCCCGTCCAAAGAGAGATCCATCACACTTTCCTAATCCCAAACCTGCCTTCCAAAAATCATCAATATTCACTTGATCTTGAGAAACAGACCAATTAAATGGAAATCCAGTAAATAGTATGAGCGCAAACTGGGTATACGCAGCGTCATGGCTCACATACTTGATATCAGCCATCATAAGCTCCGCATTTGCACGCATTAACTGGTCTACTTGCTGAATCAGTGAGTAGTAGGTGGTGGACAAGTCATACCCTGAAACTAGGACCGGATCAGAGGGAGCCCCAGCTGGTACATTGGAAACTGAGAAAAAGAGGGTGTCCATCAACTCGTCTTGCCATTCCGATAGAGGAGAGCTATAGTGCTCATTTAATGCTCCTTCAATCATCCATAAGGCTTCTTCTATAGGCAGGTCATCAGTATTTGGTTCAATTTGCACTTTACCGACTTTGAATTCCATCACTTGTTTTGACTGTTCTTTAAAAGAGGCAATGAGCGCAGGGATTTGCTCTCTTTCAGGAGAATAGTCTTCATATTTAAATAGAGTGGCTTCATCCGAAAGATCGGCGTTAGGCTTCTCTTTACCACACCCCATCAACATGCCCAACATCATCAATACACCAATTGTCT
>CAZDPF010000167.1:0-4436 GCA_964507215.1 uncultured Chryseobacterium sp.
GGCGGGGCGCGATAACTGGGTTGCTCTATGCGCAACCCGGAGTCTCGCTTGAGGGCGGCAAATGTAGATAAAAATGAATTTTAAACACTCAACTTTTGTTCATATTCCTCGCGAGAAACAGCAATTCTATCATGAAGTATTGGGCATTGTTCTCGAGACGTTCGCTTTTTATGTTTCCATCTTCATCAAAGGCTCCTTGTACTTCACTCACCAACAGACGTTTGCTGTTTAAAATGCCACCTACATAGCTTACGAAGTCTACCATCTGGTGCATAGCGTTAATGCCGCCCATGGTTCCGCTACTGACCGAAACGAGTCCGAAAACTTTCTTTTCATACTCCTTCCGAAAATAGTCCAATGCATTTTTAGTGCTTCCTGCCATTCCGCCATTGTACTCTGGACTGACCAAAACCAAAGCGTGTGAACTAATGAGCTTGTCGCTAAAGTCTTTTAGGCGCTCGTTTAACGCTTGGTCTCGTTCATTGCTATCAACATAGTTGGGGAAATTGTATTCGTGGATATCGAGGAAGTGTACTTTCTCAACATCATATTGCTTGGAAAACAGCTGTTCGAGGTACTTCGCCACTTTTATCGATAAGCGTCCGCTCCTACTGGCTCCTGAGATTATCCCTATGGTCATTTTTTCTCGCATGACTCTAAAGCGCTTATTTCTCTTCTTTGTTCAAAAGGGCATTCCAGCCCTGGGCTTTGAGTGGTAGTGCTTGGCCTTGATTGGTGATGAACAAGCGTTCATCTATGTCAGCTGTCATATGACCAATGATCTTAAAGAAGGGGTGAGCAGCAATCTTCTCATGGTCTTCCATTGGAATGGTGAAAAGCAGTTCATAGTCTTCCCCACCATTAAGGGCTATGGTAGGCGCGTTGAGTCTGAATTCTTCGCAGGCTTGAAATGTCTCATCCGCAATGGGCAACTTGTCTTCATAAATTCTTACCCCCACTTCTGAGCGCTTGGCCAGATGCAAGGCTTCAGACGATAATCCATCACTGATATCAATCATGGAGGTCGGCTTTAGACCCATTTCGTGAAGGGCTTCCAATGCATCTACACGGGCTTCTGGCTTGAGCAATCTACTCACCACATATTGATAGCTCTCTAACTCGGGTTGTGCATTTGGGTTTTCTAAGAAAACAGCCTTTTCACGCTCCAGCACTTGTAGGCCCATGAAAGCGCCCCCCAAATCGCCCGTCACCACCAGTAAATCATTGGCTTTTGCTCCGCTTCTAGTGATGAATTCACCATTGTGCACTTCTCCAATAGCGGTCACTCCAATGGTCAAACCCTTGGTGTTTGCAGTGGTGTCTCCGCCCACCAAATCCACTTCATAGAAAGCACAAGCTTGGCGAAATCCTTGGAGAAGGGCATCAACAGCTTCCAAGGTGAATCGATTCGAAACTGAAAGCGAAAACAACAATTGGGTGGGTTTTCCTCCCATAGCCACAATGTCAGAGATGTTCACTACGGCAGCTTTGTAACCGAGATGGGTGAGGGGAGTGTAACTGAGATCGAAATGAACCCCTTCCACCAACATATCGGTACTAACTAAACATTGTTTCTCATTGAAATCCAATACAGCAGCATCATCACCAATGCCTAAAATGCTGCTGGCTTGTTGTAGCTCAAACTGCTTTTCGATATGTTCAATTAATCCGAATTCTCCCAATTGACTCAATGGGGTAAAAGAGGAATCTTGTTTCATCGGGGGATAGGAAATTTAAGTGGGCGCGAAGGTCGGAAGAGATTTGTGAATAGTAGTGCAGTCACGTCTATACCGAAATCGTCTACTTGCCTCAATGAAAAATCTTGAGGGTAGTTTGCTGAATAGAGGGTCTATAGGTTTCCCCTTGCCGCACCATGCTGAGAACACGCACTTGATAGATGCCATCAGGCAGAACTTGGCCAAAGGCAGTTCCATCCCAAGAGAACTCAGGATCGGTAGTGCGATAAATCAGTCCTCCCCACCGATCAAAGATTTGCAATTCAAATCCGAAGAGATCACAAGCATGATCTACCTTAAATTGGTCGTTAATGCCGTCGCCATTCGGACTAAAAGCAGTGGGAACATATATTTCGCAGGCACAGTCTACCAAAGTCAATCTTAGTATAGAAGTGACCACCCCACAACTGTTTGCTCTATAGAAAGGGTACTCTCCGGGCAGGGTAAATCGCTGCATCAAATCGGTTCCACCATTGCCCCACCAATTAGAATCAGAAGGTTCAGGAATTTGGAAGTACAAGGTATCGTCTAAACAGATCAAGCTGTCTATGAAGAGCGCACTTACGCTGTCTTGGTAAGCAAGGTGGATGGTGTCTGAAAAGGTGCCACAACTGTTGGTATAACGCGCCCAAACGCTTCCGCTATCACTCACGAGTAATTGTACACCAGTGCTGCCATCGCTCCACTCTAGCGAATGTCCGTTCGAGCCCAACAAAAGTGGAATACCTCTGCAAAGTAGCGTATCGGCACCTAGTTGAACAATGGGAACATCTTCGGTAAGCACCTGCACAGTGTCTGTATAGCTGAAACAGCCATTGGAAACGGTTAGCCAATAAATACCAGCTCTGCGGGCGCGCAAGGTATCTGTGGTACTGCCATCGTTCCAGAGATAACTCACCATTCCGGATGGCCCTTGGAAAAGGAAGTCGCCTCCAATTGCGCAGATGCTTGGATCTGCGCCCAAACTAAAAACAGGCGTATCTAACATGCTCACCACTATGCTGTCTCTGAAGGTGTTACAGAATCCTTGGGCATCTACATAGTAAACGCCGGCTTGGAAAATAGTAATGGTTTGGGTCGTTTGACCTGTAGACCAAACGCGTCCAAAATGGTCTGTTCCTGCGTCTAGAATCAAGCTATCTCCTCTGCAAAGCGTTGTGTCTCTTCCGAGATTTAATTGAACAGGAGGGGCCACTACCAAATCAAACGTATCTGTAATTGATCCACATTCATTGCTCAATTGTGCCCAATAAGTGCCTGGTTGATGGAGGCTTACTATGGAAGTTGTATCTCCTGTGGACCACAAATAATTTGCATTTGGTGAGGTTATATCAACACTTAAGCTACTGCCTAAGCAAAATTGAAACTCCGGTGCTAAGAATAGTTGAGGCGCTTGTAATAAGTCAATGTGGATGGTATCTGTGAGAATTTGGCAAGAATTGCTCACCGTTACCCAATAATTACCAGATTGTTGCACAGTGAGTTGTGGAGCAGTACTTCCGTTGTTCCAAGCATGACTGAAATGGGTACTATGTCCGCTTGTGAGAATAAAACTATTGGCACATATCGTGGTATCTCTTCCTAAATCGAGTTGATTCAAAGGAAGGTCTGATTCAATCCAAATGGCTTCCGAAATGCTTCCACAAGGGTTGCTTAGTTGAACATTTACCCAAGCTGATTGATCAATCCAAACAGATGCAGTGGTATCCCCATTACTCCACACAAATTGATCTGCCCCAGAAGCAGCAGCGTTCAATAGAATGCTGTCACCTGGACAAACAAACAAGGTGTCTGCGAGTGTTTGTGAGGGGGGTAAGTCTACCAAAATAAGTACACTGTCAGTTTGCTGTCCGCAAACTCCGGTTAAGGTATAGCTATGGTAACCAGCTTGCTGGGTGGAGAAATTTAGTCCTGTGCTTCCATTGCTCCAGTACACCGAATCTGCGTACCAACTGAACGGCAAGGTGTAGTGGGCGGTATCTGATTGGCAAATAGTAAGCGTATCAGCCGCAGCCATCGTAGGAAAACTTTCTGTAATGATGTAGGTGCTATCAGAACGTGCACTGCACGGACCGGTGGCATCCAAACGATACCATCCACTTTGGTTGACGCTAATAGATGCAGTGGTATCTCCTGTACTCCAGAGATAACTCACAAAAGAGCGAAAGGGAGAAGACAACTGGGCACTACTGCCATTGCAGATCACCAAAGTATCTGGCAGATTTGGGCGTGGGGTCACTTGAGAGCTTACCGTGATGGTATCGGAAAGCAGCCCACAACCGTTGTCAATCTGCACCCAAAAAGTTCCGTTTAATACTCTGATGCTATCCGCAGTACTGCCATTGTTCCAAATAATGCTATTGTAGATGTCTACGTTGGGTTTGAGCCAAACCCGATCACAGGTAATGGTGTCTCGTCCGAGATTTGGTCCTATCCCCACAGAATCAACCACCGTAAAAACGGCGGAATCTTGTCCACAAATATTATTGGCATACACTACAAAGTTGCCAGTACTCGTGAATGTGACATTCGAATCACTTACCCCAAGTTGTGGCCAAACGTAGTTGGTATAAGGCTGTGCGGGAAGTGAAAATGAAAGGTTTTGTCCCGGACAGCGGTAGAGGGTTCTATTGGGGGGAAGTTGAGGGGGGGCGGCTACCCGCAGAACTACGGTATCTCGAATGATGGTGCATCCAGTGC
>CAZDPF010000168.1:0-4366 GCA_964507215.1 uncultured Chryseobacterium sp.
CACGTCTAGATTCACGCGTTCAGCCAAGCGCATCAGACTTTCTGAGCAATGCTTATGCTCATCTTTTCGAGCTTTGAGGGTCTCAAATAAGAAGTTTTGCAATTCGTGAATAGCGGGTTGTACGCCAATTTCGTTGAGAATGTCGAGGATCCTGCGGATCTGTTCGATGAGTGAGGGGTCAGCGCGGTGTTTGTTGAAGTGACTGATGAGCATGTGGATTCGGTTGGTGGCCAAGAAACTCACTTTGTCACTGTTCACCCGCAAGTTCCACCGTTTGACTTCTTGAATACGCTCTTCTAAATCTTGCAGTGATACATCTTCTTTCTCGCTCTTAAGCACATCCTCTATGTAGAAATTAATCACTGTTTCGAGGTTGTGAAAAAGAATGGGAGGGATGCTCAATCGGTTGTTGCGCATAACGCTCAACAAGCTGTAGGTGCGGTCGTTGATTTTCTCGTAAGAGGTAAGCGCCAATTCAATATTGGTTTCAAGTACCCGGTTCAGCAGCTCCAATTGATAGTCCAAGAACAAATCATAAAACGAAAACCCTCTAGCAGTAAAGTGCATTTTAATGAGGTCAATCGTTTGGGTGAGATTGCCACTGTTGAAGGCAGTCCGGATGTCTTCGCAGATGGAGCTAAACTGCTCATCTGTCATCGAGTCACTGGTATTTCCAATGAGATGATGGTTGCCCAAATACAGAATAGCGAAGCTGAAGGTCTTTCTGCTTAGGGTAACATTGCTGTTCACCACGGTTTTACCAATGGCCAGCAGTTGTATGCCTGCACGATGTCTTTCCAAATGCTCACTCACACATTCGTAGTTGAGCACTTCAGTAGAATCTTTTCCTGAATTGAAGAGTGAATCCACTGCATAATGCATCCCTACTTGGGTAAGGGTCAACTGCCGAGGCATTACTCGGCGTTGGTAGATCTGCTGCCCATCTCCTTGTGAAGGAATATTGCTCTTGGCCTTTCCCAAACGCATGGCAAACTCTTCATCGAGGTTTTCGCCAGTGAGATCGCGAATGATCTGAATGGCCCGATTGGCATACTGAAGAATCTGCACGGTTTCTATACCAGATAGTTCATTGAAGAACCAGCCGCAACTGGTGTACATGAACTGGGTATGTTTCTGCATTTCAAGACATCGCAAGATGCGTGTCATTTCACGCTTGCTCAGTCGCTCAGGAACAGCATTCTTCAACCATTCGCGCTTCTGTTCTCTCATTCTATGCAGCAGCACGCTGATGTAGCTATTGCGCAGGCTATCGGCATCTACCTGAAAAGGGGCCATCTCTTCAAGGTAAACCTCGTTGGCTCGATTTCTTAGCCAATCAAGCGCATCGCGCAAAGGTGCGCGCCATTCTTGGGTCCATCCGGCTTCTCCACCCGTATGGCATCCGCAGTTTGAACGCCAACGCTCTATGCCATGGGCGCAACTCCACGAGCTGTTTTCATGTATTTCTACTTCATATTCTGGCGGACAAAGTGCCAAGAACTGACTATAGTTGGTGATCTTGGCTCGCCCTGAGTGTTCAATGTGCCGCACGCAATAGGCCAAAGCCATATCGCCATGCCGATGATGGTGACCATATGATTCTCCGTCAGTGGCCACGTGCACCAATTGCGGACTTTCTCGATTGTCAAGACCGCTCATCAGTTCTTCCGCAAAGCCTTGACCGTTGTTCAACATGCCTTTGAAAGCGATGGCCTGCGACCGATCACCATCGTAAAAAAAGAGGGCAATGCTCTTCCCACTGGGCAGCTTACACAGATAAGGCACTTTGGTATCTTGAAAGGGCAGCCACTCTTGACTGCCAATTTTACGCACCTGTTTGGCCTGATTGGGTGCTAACAGGGTGAATTTGATACCGTTTTCGGCAAGAACCTCCAAGGTTTCGGTATCGGCTGCAGTTTCAGCCAACCACATGCCTTCTGGTTTTCTCCCGAAGCGATATTCAAAATCAGCAATTCCCCATTGCACCTGTGTCACCTTGTCTCTTCGGTCTGCCAGGGGCATGATCAGGTGGTTATACACTTGGGCCATTGCAGAGCCGTGCCCGTCAAACAACTCCATACTCAGCTTGTCTGCCTCCTGTATAGATCGGTAAACCCTGGGATGTTCTTTTTCAATCCAATTGAGCAGGGTGGGCCCGAAGTTGAAACTCATCCGGGCATAGTTGTTCACGATGTCTACAATCTTAGCTCCACCATTGAGAATGCGCGAAAAGCCATTGGGCTCATAACATTCACGCATGATGCGTTCGTTCCAATCGTGAAAAGGGTGGGCAGACTCCTGCAATTCAATGCGATCCAGCCAGGCATTTTCACGTGGTGGTTGGTAGAAGTGCCCGTGTATGCACACAAAGCGGTTCATCATGTATTTTGTTATTGTCTTTTGTACACCGTTACGGAGAGACCGGGAACAGTTATTACCAGCGAGTGCTTTCGGCCGTGCGCAGGAATGTTTTCTGTGTGTACTTCAGCGGCCGGATGGTGGCCAGTACCGCCAAAGATTTCCTCATCAGAAGAGAAAATACGCTTCCAGCGTCCTTCAGGGGCGCCTAAAAGGTAACGTTGATGGGTTTGTGGGGTGAAGTTACAAGCCACCAAAAGCTGTTCATCCCCTTTGTGATTGAGGCGCAAATAGGAGATGACAGAATTCTGGTGATCGCCGTAGTCAATCCATTGAAAACCGCTTTGCGAATAATTTTCTTCGTATAAAGCCGGTTCTGATTTCAGCAGCTGGTTCAGTGCCTTGATTAACGCTTGAATGCCCTTGTGGAAGGGGAAATCCAATACCCACCAATCTAATTGTGAATCATGGTTCCATTCATGCCCTTGTCCGAATTCACCGCCCATAAAGAGCAGCTTCGAACCAGGATGGGTGAACATATACCCATAAAGAGCGCGCAACTGGGCAAAGCGTTGCCATTCATCTCCAGGCATACGGTTGAGCAAACTGCCTTTGCCATGGGCCACCTCATCATGGGAAAGAGGCAGCATAAAGTTTTCGCTAAAGGCGTAGGTCAGGCTGAAAGTGATCGCGTTGTGGTGATGCGAGCGATGAATGGGGTCGCGTTTGAAATATTCCAAAGTATCATTCATCCAACCCATCATCCACTTCATGCCGAAGCCCAAGCCGCCCATGTCTACAGGGCGTGAGATCATGGGATAGGAAGTGCTTTCTTCCGCAATGGTTTGTACATCAGGGAATTCAGCGTAGATGGAAGCATTGAGCGCCCGGAGAAAGTCGATGGCTTCTAGGTTTTCTCTTCCACCATAAATATTCGGAACCCATTCGCCTTCGTTGCGAGAATAGTCGAGGTAGAGCATGCTAGCCACTGCATCCACTCGAATGCCATCGATGTGGAATTCTCTGAACCAGTAGAGGGCATTGCTCAATAAGAAGTTGCGAACTTCAAATCGACCAAAGTTGAAGATGTAGCTGTTCCAATCAGGATGAAATCCTTGGCGCGGATCGGCATGTTCGTACAAATGGCTTCCATCGAAGCGGTAGAGCCCATGGGCATCGCCCGGATAGTGACTTGGAACCCAATCGAGGAGCACGCCAATTTGGGCATTGTGCAGCGAATCAATGAGAAATTTGAAGTCCTCTGGTGTGCCAAAACGAGAAGTAGGGGCGAAGTAGCCGCAGATCTGGTAGCCCCAGCTTCCATCGAAAGGGTGCTCCATCAGCGGCATGAACTCTACATGCGTATAGCCCATCTCCTTGAGGTAGTTCACCAATTCCACGGCCATTTCTCGGTAGCTCAGCGAGTGGTGATTCTCGTGGCGCCTCCAGCTGGCGTAGTGCATTTCGTAAACACTGATGGGTGCTTGGAGGCTGTTGTGCGCATGGCGCTCACGCATCCATCCGCTGTCATTCCATTGGTAGCGGCTTTCCCATACCACAGAAGCTGTTTTTGGCGGCACTTCCCAACTGCGGGCATAGGGATCGCCTTTCTCTAACTCCTCTCCATGCTCAGAGAGAATGAGGTATTTATAGATATCGCCCACTTTCACATGGGGAATAAATCCTTCCCAAATTCCCGAAGAATCAAGGCGAGGAAAGAGGCGGTGACTCTTGCGGTTCCAGTCATTGAAACTTCCGATCACGAACACCTCACGGGCAGACGGGGCCCAAACGGCGAACAAGGTGCCATCTACTCCATTGTGGGTAATACAATGGCTGCCTAGCTTCTCGTAAATATTGAGATGACGTCCCTCGCGAAAGAGATGCACGTCGAATTCTGTCAAGAGGCTGTGCGGAATTACCGCACCTTCAAAACCTTGGGTTGTCAAATTGTACTTTTTACACTTAGGTTGATAGCTAAAGTACGCAAACCAAAGGGGAGAAAGCT
>CAZDPF010000169.1:0-4320 GCA_964507215.1 uncultured Chryseobacterium sp.
CAAGGTCCTGGAAGTACTGCCCATACCTTACGGGCGCTGAATGCCGTTGCTCTTGATCGCAACAAAACGTGGCAAGTGGCTGACATTGGTTGCGGAACCGGAAGTCAAACCATGGTCTTGGCCAACTACCAGCCTTCCCACATTATCGCTGTTGATTTTTTGCCCGAATTCCTTCAAGAGTTGGAAGTTCGTGCTGGCAAACTTTCTTTGAAAAGCAGCATTGAAACGCTGGCAGCTTCAATGGACCATTTGCCTTTTGCTGCCGAGTCATTGGATTTGATTTGGTCTGAAGGGGCCATTTACAATATGGGTTTTCAGAACGGATTGCGCGCCTGGCGGAATTTTCTGAAAGTGGGTGGATTTATTGGCTTGAGTGAGATTGTATGGTTGCGGAATGACCCACCGGAAGCACTTCAGCAGTATTGGAATCATGAATATCCTGAAATGGGTACGGTTGCTGACAAACTTCGCATTTTAGAAGAAGAGGGATTTTCACCTCAATTGTATTTCCCCCTCGCTGAAAATGCCTGGATGGAGCACTATTATTGGCCCATTCAAGAACGCTTACCCGCCTTTTTGGAAAGGCATCAGGGTGTTGAACTGGCGCGTGAAATTGTACAACGCGAAAGGGAGGAGATTCATCTTTACCAATCCAACAAGGCTTTTTACAGCTACGGATTCTTTGTGGCGCAACGGGTGCGCTGATGTGGTCTTCTGCATCTTTGCAACATGTTTCGCCTGGCACCTACTCCCAGTGGTTTCATTCATTTGGGCAACTTATTTCACTTTTGGCTTACCCGAGATTGGGCCCAAAGACTGGGTAAACCGCTGTTGCTACGCATAGATGACTTGGACGAAGAACGCTGCCAGCCCTACTATGTAGATTTCTTGTTTGAATCGTTGGCTTTTTTCGACATCCGTTGGAATAGCGGTCCGAAGAACGCTTTCGACCTTGCGCAGCATTGGTCACAAAAGCATCGGTTGGAGCTGTATGGCCAGTATGTACAAGTGCTGAAAAAGCGAAAGCATGTTTTTTATTGCAGTTGCAGTAGAAAACAAATTCACGAAGCCGGCCAAATCAGCGGCTGTGTGGCGCATTGCAAAGCAGAACAAAGCTTAAAAGATCCCCTTAGGAGCGCGCTTCGTTTGCAAACAGAGAATCGGGAAATGGTGCTTTTGAATCGGGAAGGTCACCGTGAAAGCCTTCCGGCCTATGCTTCTGTGCGCGAATTCGTAGTGCAAAGAAGGGAGGGTGTTCCGGCCTACCAATTGGCCTCCTTGGCAGATGATCTCCACTTTGGGGTGACCCATATTATTAGAGGAGTAGACTTAATGCCTTCCACTTGGGCCCAGTTGCAATTGGCGGAAATGCTTCAGGCTACTGCTTTTCAGCACATTCGCTTCCTTCACCATCCGTTGCTGATGGAAGGCGATCAAAAGCTCTCCAAGTCCAATCAATCGCCGGCAATTCAACTCACTTCAGATAGTAGAAAAGAATACGAGGAAGCTTACCGGGCATGGATTCACACCTACCAGCTACTTCCTTACTGAATGCGCAAGCGCGGATCGATGGCGGCATAGAGCACATCCACCAAGGTATTCACCGCCACAAACAGCAGTCCGGTTACCAAAACAGCCCCCATCACCACTGGGAGATCCATGAGGTTTAGCGCTTCTACCAACTGCTTGCCCATTCCATTCCAACCGAAGATATATTCCACAAAAACAGCCCCGGCCAACATGCTGGCAAACCATCCAGACACGGCCGTTACCACGGGAATGAGGGCGTTGGGCAGGGCATGACCGCTGAGAATACGCCATTCGGTAAGTCCTTTTGAACGAGCCGTTCGGATGTAGTCAAGCTGCAGCACTTCCAATACACTTCCTCGGGTCAATTGGGTAATCACTCCCAGCGGACGAATGCCAAGGGTAAGGGCGGGCAGCAAGAGATTCTTCCATCGCAAGTGGATGGCTTCCCCATAGTTGTCTAACTCGTATAAGTTGCCATTCATCTCCAAACCAGTCCATTGATGCCAAACAAAGCCAAAGATCCAAGCGATTAATATGGCGGAGAAAAATGAGGGTACGCTCATTCCCAAAGAACTTAAGACCACCAAGCTGCGGTCAATCCAGCTACCTTGCCAATGCGCCGCTGCCAGTCCCATGGGAATACCCAATGCCAAAGCCAATAGTATGGCGGCCACGGCCAGCAGTAGGGTGTTGGGCAGCACTTGCCCTAAGATGTCGCTAACGGCACGGTCTCCTTGTTGAAAAGATTGACGCAAATAAGGCGACTTGAGAACCAAAGACCAACCCGCTGGTTCGGCCAGCTTCCATCCACCGTAGCGATTGGCCTCATAAGCGCCAAAACCCTCCGGCGGATGCACGCTGAGGGGAGACAAGTCATTTAAATAATAGAGGTATTGCTTCCACAAGGGCTTGTCAAAGCCGTAGAGCGCCCGAATACGTGCCAGCTGCTCTTGGTCTTCTTGCTGCCCCATCATCATTCGGGCGGGATCTCCCGGAAGGGCACTGAACAGCAGAAAAACCACCGTGATTACCCCAAAGGCTACGCCCAAGGCTTGACGCAATCTGGTAAATAGCAGTTGACGCAATTAGAGCAGGCTTTGCAAGGTCTCTAGGTCGGGCAAATCATTGAAATGCCATTTTCCTTTTACCACACCATGGCTGATCAACAACACGCCCGGGTTAGAGCGCACAATGGTTTTGAGCGTGGTTTCATCCATTGAAGCCACCGGGTAGTTGATGATGTCAACACTGATCATGCGTTCAATTTCTGTACTGCTGCTCGCGGTGGCTCCCACAGCATCTATTCCCGCATTATTGGCTTGTCTTACCAAAGTGCGGATGTCACTCATGCCTTGAACATCGGCTTTGTCGAGCTTACGGGCAACAATGAACAATAGGGCAGGAGAGGCCAAGTACTCTTCGGTAAAATCTTGGTCGTCTACCCTAATCACAAAATCATGGATGGGAGGCTCATATCCCTTGCTGATCAGCACTTGGCGGGTAAGTGATTCTTCAATGGCCCATTCGGGTTTTTCCCACCACTTTTCATCAATGTAGCGCTGTCCTTCCACCTCCATCAACTCCCCATTGGTGCTGTTTTTCAGGGTGTAGATGGTGCCGTAACGCGTGGGTTCCAATCCGAGTTCTTCAGCGCTCTTCATGCCATCCACCAAATTCTTCCCCACGGCATAGGCTCTGAAATCTATGAAAGGAAGGTGGTTGAGCACTTGCATGGCCAAGCCAACACACAGAACAAGGCTTAGCAGCACAAGGCCTCCAGTAGTATTGGGAGTAAGCAGCGGGCGCAAATGTTTTTTGCCCATCCACAATAGCAAAATAGCCGCTGAAAGAATAACATCCTTGTAGAAGCTCTGCCAAGGGGTAAGCGGAATGGCATCGCCAAAACAGCCACAATCGGTTACCTTATTGTAATAGGCCGAATAGAATGTGAGGAAGGTGAAAAAGGCTATCATTCCGGTGAGCAGCAGCAGCGTTAGGCGGGTTTGATACCCCAGCAGCAAGGCCACGCCGAGCAAAACTTCCAATATGATGACAATGAGCGCCAGTGGAAGGGTGTACGGATCTAAAAAGGGAAGATCGAGCACATCGGGCGCGAAATAATCGTGCAACTTGAAGCTCAGTCCCATCGGATCATTCAGTTTCACCAAGCCGGAAAAGATGAACAATCCGCCGGTGAAGATGCGCAAGAGTTGGGTGATGAATTTCATACTACTTCCAGTTGAGTAAGATGAGGGCAAATACGCTGTAGTTGACCATATCACTATAGTTGGCTTCTACGCCTTCTGAAACCAGTGTGGTTCCGCTGTTGTTCTCAATTTGTTTGATGCGCAGCAGTTTCTGCAAGATGAGGTCAGTGAGTGACGAAACGCGCATATCGCGCCAAGCTTCGCCATAGTCGTGGTTTTTATTGAGCATCAAGTCGTAGCAATGCTTGGCCGCCCGATCATACAGTTCAAGGGCTTCTACTACGCTTAGGTCGGGCTCAGTGGCAATGCCTTTCTCAATTTGAATGAGGGCCATCAGGCAATAGTTGATAATGCCCACATACTCGCCTTCGCGGGCATCGGCCACTTTCTGTTGCCCCTTGTCTTCTATGGTGCGCAGGCGCTGCGCTTTGATAAAAATCTGATCGGTGAGCGACGGAAGCCGCAAGATTCTCCATGCCGTTCCGTAGTCTTTGCCTTTCTTCTCAAACAAATCACGGCAGGAAGCAATTACTTCCCGATACTGCCGGCTGGTGTCTGTCATTTTCTACTTTTACCTCGATTC
>CAZDPF010000170.1:0-4298 GCA_964507215.1 uncultured Chryseobacterium sp.
TGATGGAGAAAAGGCTGAAAAGGTACACCCGTATCTATGATTCCATTACCCGCAACGAAGCTTTTGATCCTACTGGTGGAGCCTCTTATGGATTATTGATTTTGCACTTACAAAAGCTTTAGCCAAAGGCCCACTTTACTTTTCAGCACTGCTCAGGCCCTAGATCAACCTAGGAAAGCAATTGACTTTCAGAAAGTTTTTGTCGTTGCCGAAGCCTAATGGGCGGGTTTTTATTGTAGCTTCACCACTTAAAGTATAAAATACCATAAGTATGCGAACCACCTCGTTTCTCCGATGGACGATGCTGTTCATCCATTTGTCCTTGGGGTCTTTGATTTTTGCGCAAGTGGTTCCTGTAGGAAATGGCAGTTATACGCTCACCTTCCCGGGAGTTGATGCCGCAGGGCGGAATTCCTATCCATCGGGCACCCCTTATATCACAGGTGCTGCTCTTGGCCAACCCATTCCCACCAACGATTGGTGGTCTGCCAAAGTGAAAAACCCGCATGCAGATAATCTTTTTAATTATCCTTTCACCCTTAAAACAGTCAATGAAGGACTGGTAGTCAGCTACATCCCTTGGGGACCCATAGACAATATTCTTCCTGTAATTGTTGGCGTAAGCAGTTTGAATGCCGCTGCTGCCAATGTGTCTAATCACTCCGATTGGATGGTGAGCATGCAATGGTCTAACGCGGCCCATCAGTTTGAAGCCACCGCAGGTATTGGGATGCCCTTTCTGTATTTCCAGAAAGCATCCTCAGACGTGGCCTCAGTTACTGTAAATCAGGGCAACGTGACCATCAATAATGAAATTTTACTGGTAGAAGATGCAAGAAACGGTGCCGATTTTGCCCTTTATGCACCTTCGGGTAGTAGCTGGACGCAGCAAGGCAATCAGTATACATCTACTTTGAATGGACAGAATTATTGGTCTTTGGCTTTTATCCCATCCAATGCGACCAATCCGATGGCCGGAGCATTGGCTTATGCTCCTTATGCCTACGTCTTTCCTACCAATACGGTCACCAATTGGAATTACAATGAACAAACTTCTACAGTAACCACAGATTTCACAGTGGAAGTGGAGGTCAAAGAAGGTACTGATTCTACTTTGCTCATGGGACTTCTGCCTCATCAATGGAATAATCTAGCTCAGCCCCTAACATTTTCTTCCCATATCTACCCAAGCGTTCGCGGCGAGTTGCGCATGGCGGCTACCAATTCATTTAGTGTGGCCAATACTTTTCATGGAATTCTTCCCACCCTCCCGAACTTATCATACTACAGCACGGCATACAGTCCGGTAGCCATGAATACCAAAATCAGCTTGTTAGAGAATGATGCCCTCAATCCATGGACAGATTCTTATAACGAAGGACAAGAAATGAATCGTTTGATTCAAACGGCTAGAGTAGCACAATTGAATAACGACAGCCTGGCCTTTCTTTCACTCAAAGCCACGGTAAAAGAGCGTTTAGAAGATTGGTTGAAAGTACAGGCCAATGAGGTGGCCTTTCTTTTCTATTACAACCAAACTTGGACAGCCATGTTGGGGTATCCTGCCGGGCACGGACAAGACAACAACATCAATGACCATCATTTTCATTGGGGCTATTTCATTCATGCAGCGGCATTTATGGAACAGTTCGAGCCGGGTTGGGCCACACAGTGGGGACCCATGGTGGACTTATTGGTACGCGATGCAGCTTCCAATTCTCGAACCGATAATCTTTTTCCTTATCTCCGGAATTTCAGTCCGTATGCTGGTCATTGTTGGGCCAACGGATTTGCCAGTTTCCCCCAGGGCAACGACCAAGAGTCTACTTCAGAGAGCATGCAGTTCAATTCTTCTTTGATTCATTGGGGATCTGTTACAGGAAATAATGCCATTCGAGATCTTGGAATTTACCTGTACACCACAGAACAAACCGCCATCGAAGAATATTGGTTTGACCAATACAACCGCAATTTTGGTCCAAACCAAAACTACCGCCTCGTTTCAAGGGTGTGGGGCAACAGTTATGACAACGGCACTTTCTGGACAGCAGATATTGCGGCCTCCTATGGAATTGAGCTATATCCCATTCACGGAGGATCTTTCTATCTAGGTCACGACACCAATTATGTAAAGGAGCTTTGGACAGAAATGACGCAGAATACCGGTATTCTCACCAATGATCCCAATGTGAATTTGTGGCATGATGAGTATTGGAAGTATTTATCGTTTGTTGATCCCGAAGCAGCATTGGCCTTGTACGATTCCTATCCGAATAGGTCACTGAAATTTGGGGTCACCGACGTACAAACTTATCATTGGTTGCACTGTATGAATGTGCTTGGGAGAATTAATACCCAAGTGACAGCCAATCACCCATTGGCGGTGGTTTTTATCAAAGATGGCGATACCACATATGTGGCCCAGAATTATGGCAACACCCCGCTATTGGTGCAGTTTTCCGATGGGTTCAATTTCACGGTTCCCCCGCGAACCTTGGCCACAAGCAAAGATGTTGCGCTGGCTGCTGAATTGAGTAGTTCTTTTTTAGCTGCTTACCCCGGAGGCAGTGTAGACCTCACTTTGAACATCTTGTTGGGCAATGCCAGCATGGTAGAATTCTATGATGGAGACAGCTTGATGGGTTCATTGGCACAAGCGCCGTTTGTTTTCACTGCTCAGCAGTTACAGGTAGGCAAACATGCTTTTTATGCCAAGGTATACGATGGCAATGCGTATGTAATCTCCAATATAGTGGAGGTGGTAGTGGGCGAACAGCTTCCTTATAATGGGACGGCCGCCCTTATTCCTGGAACCATAGAATCAGGCCATTATGATCTTTTTGAAGGAGGAAATGCGAGTGCGATTAGTTATCATGACATGAATGTCTTGAACGAGGGGAATTTCCGTACAGACGAGTATGTAGACGCTTTTACAACAACAGGAGAAGGAGATGCTGTAGGTTGGATCAACAATGGCGAGTGGCTAGAATACACGGTTGATGTTCAACAAGCGGGTTTTTACACCTTGAATGTTCGTTTCGCTTCAGGTAATTCCCAAGGAGGAGGGCCTTTTGCGCTTTATTCCGATGAACAATATGTGGCCACAGCTTCTGGCTTAGGAAGCACTGGAGGCTGGAATAGTTGGTCTAATTATTCGCTAAACGGTGTTCCCATGAAATCAGGGAAGCAGATTTTGCGCCTGCAATTCCTTGGGGGTGAGTTCAATTTGGGCAAGCTCATTTTTACCCTAGACTCCGCGCTGAATTATAGTCAGCCCTTGGCCCATGCGGGCAGCAATCAGTTGATCACCCTTCCAGCAAGTACGGCAACAGTAGATGGAAGTGGAAGTGTTGATCCGTCGGGTGGAAATCTCTCTTTTTCTTGGACACAGATATACGGACCTTCCAATATTCAATGGAGCAGCCCTTCGGTGGCTATGCCACAGTTGAGCAATTTGCAGGAAGGTATCTATTTGTTGGAGTTGGAAGTGGATAATGGAAGTTATAGCGACCGAGATGAAGTTTATGTAATTGTGAGTACTACAGGAAATGTAGCGCCTAAGGTTTCCATCCGTTCGCCACTAGACCAATCTGTCTTTTACGAGAACGAGCAAGTATTGATCGAAGCGTTGGCTTCAGATCTCAATGACAGTGTAGTGAGTGTGTCTTTTTATGTGGATGGCTCCTGGTTGGGCACAGACACGCAGTTTCCTTACCAATGGACATGGACGCCGGTTTTATCGGGGAATTATGATTTGGTAGCACTCGCCTTGGATGGATTGGGAGATTCAACCTACTCCTCCATTACCCAATGCACCGTTATTCCTGCGCCAGATTGCGAGCAGAGCTCATGGAATGGCGACTTTAACTACCGGTTCTCTCCTGATCAGAATAATCCAACCATCACTTTTATTCCTTCGCAAGCGGGTGTAGGTGTTCCCACCTGTATTTTGTATTACGGCACAGATCCAGGCAATATGCCGGGCTATAATGTCACGCCCAATGTGCCTTACACTCTGAATGTAAGCGGTGGTACACGCATTTATTTCTACTACACCTATTCGTTTCCCGGAGCAGGAGAACGGAATAACTCAGCCAACAAAGACACCTATGTGGTAGGAACCTGCCAGAATATCTCGGTACACGATTACGATTTACTCCAATTACAAGTATATCCCAATCCCGTTCAAGATTTTCTCCATCTGGAATGGGTAGGGGAGAGTGGCTATCTCGAAGTCTACCAAACCAATGGCGTTCGGATGGACAGCCGGGCTACCAATGGACAGCAATTGCGTTATG
>CAZDPF010000171.1:0-4290 GCA_964507215.1 uncultured Chryseobacterium sp.
CCAAGCAGTTGGTGGTGCAAGAGGCATTGCTGATCAAGTGCTCGTCTGCGGTCAGATCGCCATCATTCACTCCCAATACGTAAGTAGGAATTCCTTTCTTGGCAGGCGCAGAAAGCAGCACTTTGCGCGCCCCTGCTTCGAGGTGCTTAGACATTCCGGCTTGGTCGCGGAAGATGCCGGTGCATTCTAGTACTACATCCACCTGCATTTCTTTCCAAGGCAGTTCAGCCGGATCTTTCATTGCGGTAATGCGAATGCCTTTGCCATTAACCACCAATTGATCACCTTCTACTTTAACAGATCCTGGGAACCTGCCGTGCGCTGAATCATACTTCAGCAAATGGGCTAGGGTGTCAGGACTGGTGAGGTCATTGATGGCTACAATTTCCACTTCTTCCCGTTGAATAAGCTGGCGGAAAGTCAAGCGGCCGATGCGACCAAAACCATTGATGGCAATTCTCTTTTTCATGTAATCGGTGTTTTTCGGTTTTTAGATAGAGAGAATACGGGAGATGCGGAGCAACTCCATATTCAAGGGTACTTTGTTTTTAATGGCTTGTTGCAAGAAGGTGAAGGTCACCTGATTATTCACTACGCCACACATGACATCATTCTTTCCATTCAGCAAACCTTCTACTGCAGCTACGCCCAATTTACTGGCCAAGATGCGATCATAGCAACTGGGGGCGCCCCCTCTTTGGAGATGACCAAGGATTGTCACTTTGGTATCAATATGGGGATGATGCTCTTTGATTCGCTCGGCAATTTCGAAGGTAGTGCCTAAATGGTTGCCTTCCGCCGTCACAATAATATTGGAGGTCTTCCGGTTGGCGAATCCTCGTTCTACTTCTTTCAGCAGATCGTCCCATGAACAGTTCTCTTCGGGCAGCACCACATCTAGGGCTCCTGTAGCCACGGCTGTTCGCAGCGCAATAAAGCCGGTGTCTCTTCCCATCACTTCCACAAAGAACAAGCGGTTGTGCGAGCTTGCGGTATCACGAATCTTGTCTACACACTCCACCACCACATTGGTGGCCGAGTCATAACCCAAGGTGAAGTCGGTGCCGTACAAATCGTTGTCTATGGTACCGGGAATACCAATCACGGGCACTTTATATTCTTTTTGAAAGAGGTGGGCTCCGGTGAAACTTCCGTTCCCTCCAATAATTACCAATCCTTCAATACCCGCTTTTTGCACTTGCTCGAACGCCCGGGCTCTTCCTTCTTCGGTGCGGAATTCGTCGCTTCGTGCCGATTTCAGAAAAGTGCCTCCTTGGCTGAGAATATGTTTCACTGAGCGCGAATCGAGGTCTTGGAACTCGCCGTCAATCAAGCCTTGAAATCCGCGCACCACCCCTACTACCTCTCGCTGGTAGTACACTGCCGTTCGCACCACCGCACGTATGGCGGCATTCATTCCGGGAGCGTCTCCTCCCGAGGTCAATACGCCTATTTTTTGCATCGTCATCTTCAGCTTTCAAACTAAGTGTAAACCCTACACTTTATGGCATGACGAAAGTCGTAAATCCCCAACAAAGCGGAAAGTTATATTTGTCATTCTTACACTAAGTCCTTTTGTCCATTGAACGCAGCTACCAATCCTTCTGTTAATCCCCACGTTTCTGTAGAATGTGTAGTGTTTGGTTTTGATAATGAACGCTTAAACGTTCTCTTAATTGAACAGAGCAGTGAGAAGCTTGGCGAGAAAGTTCAAAACGCCCTTCCCGGAGATTTGGTTTGGGAAGAGGAGAGTTTAGACGAAGCCGCATCGCGCGTGTTGCGCGAGCTCACCAATATTGAGGGCATCTACCTCAAGCAATTCAAAGCATTTGGAGACCCCAACCGGGTGCGCGATTTCAAAGACATGGCGTGGCTACAGAGTTACCGAAGCCAGCCACATGCGCGGGTAATTACCGTGGCTTACTATGCCTTTGTGCGCATGGATGATTTTGAACCTGCGGCCAGTTCTTTTGCCGAGAAAGTCTTTTGGCAAGATGTGCATGACATTCCGCGCCTCGCCTTTGACCACAACGGTATTTTAGAAGAAGCCCTGGAGGTCTTGCGCCTCGATTTTGACAAGCACCAAGTAGGCTTTGAGTTGCTGCCTGAGAAATTTACCTTGAGCCAACTGCAAACCCTGTATGAGATCATTCTCGATCGCAAGCTCGACAAGCGCAACTTCCGCAAGAAGGTGATGAAAGAAAGCATTGTGACCCCTTTGGATGAAAAGCAAACTGGTGTGTTGCACAAGCCGGCACAGTTGTTTGAGTTGAGCAATGAAGTTCGCCCCCCGGCCACATCGTTTTTATGAGAGGGTGGCAGCTTGCAGTATTCGGCTGTCTTTTGGGTGCCTGTCAATCGCCCAAAGTAGGAGCCCAGGCCAAAGGCTTGCAAGCTGATGAAGAAGTTTGGGTGATCGCAGACCGCCGTCAAGAATGTGTGGGCGAAGCGATCAAGCAATGTTTGGTGTATAAGGAAGAAGGCAGTGCAGAGTGGCAGTTTTTGTACGATGAAATTGAAGGGTTTAGTCCAGAAGCTGGCATGCATTATCGCCTCCTCATTCGAAAAGAAACTGTTGAACAGCCGCCGGCAGATGCCTCCTCTATTCGGTACCATTTGCGAAAAGTTTTAGAAGAACGTCCGGCCCATCCCATTGAAGGGCTCATCAATGATAGCTGGGGAATTGTTCAATTGAATGGAAAAGCCATCCATCACGATGAATACCAACTCACCTTGGAAATGAACAGCCGAAGTGCAAGGGTGAGTGGTTTTACAGGATGCAACAGTTTTGGTGGACAGCTTTTGGTGTGGGATGGGGATAGCCGGAGTGTGCGATTGCACAATTTGTTCGCCACTGAAATGTACTGTTCGGGAAAGATGGAAATAGAACAAACCTTTCTCGACCAGCTGTCGAAGGTAGATCGTCTGGAGTTTGAGCAAGGGGAACTACGACTGTATCAGCATACGCAACTGTTGGCCATCGCCCGAAGAATTGATTGAAATGCAGTTTACCAAAACCTTAGCGCTCCGTTGGTCTGATCTCGATCCAGTAGGACACATTCGCCATTCTGTTTACTATGATCTCTGCGCCAGCATGCGATTGGAAATGCTGCAACAAATCGGACTAGGCATTCGCGAGATGCAGCAGATGGGCATAGGTCCGGTATTGTTTAAAGAGAGCTGCAGCTTCAGGCGAGAGCTGCATTTTGGAGACTCCATCACTTTGAATTTCCAACTGATGGGCCTGAGTCCTGATCTCGGCAGATTCGCTTTCCGACATGAATTTTGGAAAGGCGAGACCTTTTGTGCGCGCTTGGAAGTGATTGGCGCTTGGATTGATCTCAAAGAGCGCAAGCTTACCCTGCCACCTGCCAGCATGGCCGAGCGCATGCAATTGTTGCCCAAAACCGATGATTTTACGGAGGTAATTGTGGCGTAAGCCCATGAATTTCCAGTACTTTGGAGCTTTCCAAAAACAAAGTGGCCATGGCCATTCGCGCTCCCTATACTTGCCTTTGGTTTGAAAAAGACGGCCTCATAGCCGCCCAATGGTACTGCAGTCTTTTCCCAGATTCGCGCATTGTAGATGCCAACCCTACGGTGGTTCAATTCGAGTTGTTCAATCAAGCTTTTATGATACTGAATGGAGGTCCTCATTTTGTACTCAATGAAGCGGCTTCTCTGGTGGTGGAATGTGAAACACAAGAAGAAATAGACCATTATTGGACGGCCCTTCTTTCCAATGGCGGAAAGGAATCTCGCTGCGGTTGGTTGAAAGATCGATACGGTTTGTCTTGGCAAATTATTCCCCATCAGCTCGGTCAATGGGCCAATCATCCCAATCGCGAAAAGGCCGAGCGCATGTTACAAGCTATGAGCCAAATGGTGAAGATGAACATTGCAGAATTAGAAGCTGCTTTCAACCAAGAATAATTGCGCTATGCAGATCAAAGCATCTAATCCAGAGGAATACATTGGCCAGTTGCCTCCAGATCGACAGGCGGCCATCAGCCAGTTAAGAGCGGTAATTCTACAAAACTTGCCCAAGGGTTTTGAAGAAACCATGTCATATGGCATGATTGGTTATGTGGTGCCGCACAGCTTGTACCCTGCGGGCTATCACTGTGACCCGAAGCTGCCATTGCCCTTCATGAGTATAGCTTCCCAAAAGAGCCACATCGGTTTTTATCACATGGGTTTGTATGCAGATGAGCAATTGCTACAATGGTTTGTGGATGAGTTTCCCAAACACAGCAGTCGCAAGTTAGACATGGGTAAAAGTTGTTTGCG
>CAZDPF010000172.1:0-4262 GCA_964507215.1 uncultured Chryseobacterium sp.
GTTAACCAAGGACATAGTCATCCGAGATTGGTGCATGTTCTACAAGAGCAAGCCGCTAGACTGAGTCTTACCTCTCGCGCTTTTCACAATGACGTGTTTGGTGCCTACGCCGAATACATTACCAAGTATTTCCATTTTGACAAAATGTTGCCCATGAATTCAGGGGCAGAGGCCGTAGAAACAGCCATTAAAATTTGCAGAAAATGGGCCTATGAAGTGAAAGGGCTGCACTATGGAACGGCACAAATCATTGTGTGTTCAGACAATTTCCATGGCCGCACAACCACCATTGTCTCTTTTTCTTCTGATCATGACAGCAAACATGGATTCGGTCCATTTGCCGATGGCTTCATTGAAATTCCTTACAACGACCTCGATGCCTTAAAAGTTGCCTTGCAACAACCCAATATTGGAGGATTCTTGGTAGAGCCCATTCAAGGAGAAGCAGGAGTGAACACGCCGGATGCCGATTTCATCAAAAAGGCGGCTCAACTTTGTCATGACCACAATGCATTGTTCATTGCTGATGAAATTCAAACCGGCATAGCCCGCACAGGAGCTCTGTTAGCCGTTTGCGGCGACTGCAGTTGCGAAGGCCATTGTGAGCGTCAAGCTACCTATACCAAACCTGATATTCTCATCTTGGGTAAGGCCCTTTCAGGGGGTATGTACCCAGTCTCAGCTGTATTGG
The DNA here is from genome assembly GCA_964507215.1 of uncultured Chryseobacterium sp. GTDB lineage: Bacteria > Bacteroidota > Bacteroidia > Flavobacteriales > Schleiferiaceae > RFXV01. Next base: position 692 of record CAZDPF010000172.1, read on the forward strand.
CAGATGATGTGGTGATGAACGTCATTCAACCCGGTCAGCACGGCTCTACCTTTGGTGGAAATCCTTTGGCCAGCCGAATTGCTATTGAAGCGCTCGAAATTGTAAAGGATGAGCAACTTGCCCAAAAAGCAAGGGCATTGGGCCAACAGTTCAGAGCAGCCATGGAACAGTTGAAAAATGAGTGCAGCTTGATTCGTCTGGTGCGTGGAAGAGGATTGCTGAATGCCGTTGTGATCAATGATTCCGCTGAGAGCAGTACGGCTTGGGACTTGTGTATGGCCTTGAAAGACAATGGACTGCTTGCCAAGCCTACCCATGGAAATATCATCCGTTTTGCCCCGCCCTTGGTGATGACAGAGGACCAGATGGATGAGTGTATTTCCATTATTCGCAAAACCTTCTTGGCCTTTGAAGCTGGCCAAAAGTGAATGTAATGTGGCAGACATTTGGTTGATCTGTGCGCGTTTTTCTTTGCAGCAGATTTAGAAGTTATGGACCACAAATACTACTGGGAGCGCGCTCTGGATTATTCCAACTACCGGACAAGCATTGATGAGATGCTGGAAGAGGGGCGAACCAGTGGCCCGAATCAGTCTGATGCGCTTTTGGATTACACCAAGATGAATGTGCAAAGGATGCGCCGTTGGGATAAAACCTTCCAACTTGCTCCGGATTTAAAGCAAGTATTGGATGAAAATAGGCCAAAAGAGAATTGGCTGGTTATTACGGAAGCTTGGTGTGGAGATGCAGCCCAAATCATACCGGCGCTGGCAAAAATGGCCGAGCAAGCCAGTTCAATTGAAATGCGACTTATTTGGAGGGATGAGTATCCTGAATTGATCAACGAATATCTCACCAATGGGGTGAGCAAGAGCATTCCTGTATTGATTCGATTGGATGAGAACTTTCAGCCCTTAGGCAAGTGGGGACCAAGACCACAATCGGCTCAGGCCATGTTTGTGCGCCACAAAGAAGAGGGCACAGATCCTAAAAAGGCCAAAGAAGAACTCCACCTGTGGTATGCGAGAAACAAACAGCAAGAGTTGCAACAAGAAATCTACCGCCTGCTGATTAATTGAGCCAAGAAGCAATATTTGATCACAATTAAAAAAGCCGCTTCGGGGATGTTGAAGCGGCTTTTGCATGTTGCTAGATCGCTGTTTTTATTCCAAAGAACCCAAATAACGCTCTGCCTCCAAGGCGGCCATACAACCTGTACCCGCCGCAGTAATGGCCTGCCGATACACTTTGTCTTGCGCATCACCTGAAGCAAAAACGCCAGGAAGCTTGGTTTGAGTAGAATCAGCTTGGGTAATCAGATAGCCCACATTGTCCATATCCAATTGTCCTTTGAACAAGTCGGTATTGGGTTTATGTCCAATGGCCAAGAAAAATCCTTGGGCTGGAATCACTTCGGTATTTCCTGTTTGGTTGTTCCTCACCACCACACCGGTCAAGGCGTGATCACCTTCCAGATCGATGGCTTCGGAATTCCACAATACGGTGATATTGGCTGTATCAAACACCCGTTTTTGCATGGCCTTCGAAGCCCGCAGCTCTTCTCTGCGCACCAACATGGTTACTTTGGTGCACAGCTTGGCCAAGTAGGTGGCTTCCTCAGCAGCGGTATCGCCACCTCCAACAATCACTACTTCTTTCCCTTTGAAGAAAAAGCCATCACAAACTGCACAGGCAGAAACCCCATGGCCGGCCAGTCTTTTTTCAGCCTCCAAACCCAGGTATTTGGCTGAAGCCCCTGTGGAGATGATGATGGTTTTGGCCTGAATTTGCTTGCTTTCATCAATGGTAAGCGTATGCCATCCGCCCACTTCTTTAGACAACTCAGCCTTGGTAACTAAACCGAAGCGCACGTCTGTTCCAAAACGCTCTGCTTGTTTTTTCAGGTCTTCCATCATGAGCGGACCGGTTATGCCGTCTGGATAGCCTGGGAAGTTCTCCACTTCAGTGGTGGTGGTCAATTGCCCGCCAGGTTCCATACCCGTGTACATAATAGGATGTAGATCAGCTCTGGCAGCGTAAATGGCGGCGGTATAGCCTGCAGGGCCGCTTCCTATGATCACACATTCGTGTTGTTCCATCACTTGTCATTTTAAGAGGTGCAAAGGTACTCGGACAAAAGGCCGAAAACGATGGCAAATAGACAAAGTCTATGGGATCATAGCGTGGTGCAGATCACCAAACTCTATCGTCACGAGAATTGATTATCGAAGGCGCTTTGGTGAAGTGTTGAATTAAAAGCCTGTGCTTTCTTTTGAACAGAAAGGAGCAGTTTCTCTTTTGGCTTTCCAAGGAACAGTAGAGCTTTTACTGTTTCAACACTTTAAAAGTGCGTTCAGACTGCCTTCCCAGTACGCGCACGAAATAGAGTCCGGCTGGGCCTGTGAGTTCCAACTCCATAGTTGATGTATGGTTGGGTAATGGTCTATTCAACACCTCTATTCCCGAAGAATTCAACACTTGCACCTCGGCATCTTGCCAAGGACTATCAGCGGTAATACGCAGGCTTCCTGCTGTAGGATTGGGGTAACAGCGCAAATCATTCATCAGAACATGCTCAGTAGCTCCCACCGCATAAATACCCGGAAAGAATACCATTAAAGTGTTGCGCATCACCAGCGCTTGTTCCTGCGTGAAGATATTCATGCACGCATCGCTGCTATAGTCCATGAAGTTTTCTACCATATCAGGCAGGTTCAATCCTCCGATACTGTCTATGCAAGTGTTTCGCTGTTTGTTGCAACTAAACTGGTTGGAGTTATTGGAGAGCGGGGTATCGCTGATATAATCATCGGCGCTGCAATCTCCATCGCCCCAAATGTGGCGCAGGCCCAAGAAATGTCCTACCTCATGAGACAATAAGTCGCCTTCTGAAGAGATGGTATTGAAGTTTCCATAGGGAGGAGGAAAGGCGGTGGGATTGTTGGGGCCGATGGCCATGTGGTGCATGATGGCGCCAGGATGGGTAAGCAGGCTATCAATACCTGTTCCTGCAAAATTGGGATGTCCCGCCTTGGGCATGGCAAACCCCAGAAAGGCAATCTCTTCAAAATTGTTGAACAAGGGCTCGAAAATGCGCAAATCGCCTACCCAAATATTCAAATAGCGCTCGGTATCCCAAGGACTTGATCCACCTAAGCTGTCTTGGCTAATGCGCGAGAAGTTGTAAAAGAGACTGTCGAGCACCCATTGTTGGATTTGCGCTGTTTGGTTCGGACCGTAGGGGAGGGTTCCTCCAAAATAGCTGATGGAGGTGCTTTTGCGCACAATACCGGTAGTGGGATTGCCATTGGGATCTAGGGTGGCCAATTCAAACTGAATATTGGGATTGCCTACATACGGCACAAACTCGTTGCGCAAATTGCTGGTATCGGCATTTCGTCTTCCAAAGTTGTTATTCAGCGATTGGAGCTGTTGGGTGACGACTGTATCGGGTAGATTTTCGGTGGAATCATTGTAAACGATGTGAAACACAACCGGAACTACGATGGGGGTATTGGTGGTTTTTTGTCCGTTTTGAATGCGGTTCACGGTTTGCTTGAGGGTCTCATTA
>CAZDPF010000173.1:0-4204 GCA_964507215.1 uncultured Chryseobacterium sp.
GACAGCATTGCCAACCATGCCTATGATCCGCGAAAAGACAAGATTTCGCTCTTGTACAAAGATGGCAGCGTAAGGGAAGTAGCGGAAGCCGCTGATCAATTGAATCTCCGAGCGCTGAGCGAGACCGTAAAGCGCTATTTCATCTGCTATCCGAAAGAAGTGCGCCAAAGCTGAGGGGGCTTTTTGCTACTTTTGGCCAAATCCACTGTTGCACATGGAGTTTTCAGCCACGCAGATCGCCGAGATGCTGGAGGGTAAAGTAGAAGGAGATGGTCAGGTGCGGGTACACACCCTTTCGAAGATCGAAGAAGGCACACCAGGAAGTTTGAGTTTCTTGGCCAATCCGCAATACACCCCTTACGTATACGATACCAAGGCTTCTATTGTCATTGTCAATGACAGTTTTGAACCTGAAAAGCCAGTAGCGGCTACCCTCATTCGCGTTCCCAATGCGTATTCTGCGTTTGCTCGGTTACTTGAATTGTACAACAAGATCAAGCATGATCGAAGGGGCAAGGAATTGCCTCAACACATTGACCCATCAGCCCTCATTGGTCCTGATGCCTATGTGGGAGCCTTTACCTATATCGGTCGCGATGTGGAGATTGGGGCCCGAGCCAAGATCTATCCCAATGTTTACATTGGTGATCAAGTAAAGATTGGCGATGATGCCCTGATTTACCCCGGAGTGCATATTCACTCAGATACCCGCATCGGCAATGGGGTCACCTTGCATTCTGGTGTGGTACTTGGCGGAGATGGTTTTGGTTTCGCGCCCAGTTCTGATTCGTATAGTAAGGTGGCTCAAATTGGCAATGTGATCATTGAAGATCATGTAGAGATTGGCGCCAATACCACTGTTGACCGCGCCACCTTGGGCAGTACCATCATCCGCAAAGGCGTGAAGCTTGACAATCTTATTCAGGTAGCGCACAATGTAGAGATTGGCGAGAACACAGTAATTGCCGCTCAAACAGGTATTGCAGGAAGCACGCGCATCGGGGCCAATTGTATGATTGGCGGACAAGTGGGTATTATCGGGCATTTGACCATTGGCAATCGGGTGAAGATTGCCGCGCAAAGTGGTATTGCCAGTCACCTGGCTGATGATGCCGTTGTGCAAGGATCCCCCGCTTTTGATGTGGGTGAATACCGCAAGGCCTATATCTATTTCAGAAAACTGCATAAAATTCTCGGCGATTCGCGTCCGAGCAAGAAATCCAACCCTTGATGAGTACACAGAGAACCATTAAAAATCCTGTAAGCCTTTCCGGAGTAGGACTACATACGGGCGCACAGGTGAATTTGCGCTTTGTGCCCGCCCCAGAAAATACTGGTTATGTCTTTCGACGCACTGATGTAGAGGGGAAGCCCGAAGTAGAAGCACTGGCTACCTATGTCACAGCTACTGAAAGAGGAACCAGCATTGCCAAAGGCAAAGCAGAAGTACATACCGTAGAGCATGTATTGGCTGCATTAGTGGGCCTGCGGATTGACAATTGCATCATTGAGTTAGATGCGGCGGAGCCCCCTATTATGGACGGCAGCGCGAGAGATTTTGTGGCGGTATTGCAAGAAGCGGGGATTAAAGAACAATTGGCCGCTCGCGATTATTTGATCATCAAAGAAGTGACCCACTACACCGATCCGGTGAAAGACGTGGAGATTATTGCCATGCCCTACGACGGCTTCTCGGTATCAGTAATGGTCGATTATGGCACAGATGTGCTCGGCAGTCAAAATGCCACCCTCAGCTCTTTGGATCAATTTGCAGATCACTTCTCCAAAGCCCGCACATTTAGCTTTTTGCACGAGCTGGAGTACATGCTCGACAATGGCCTGATCAAAGGCGGCGACCTGAGCAATGCCATTGTTTACGTAGACAAAACGCCTTCTGAGGCAAGCTTGGAAAAACTGAAAGTAGCCTTCAAACAGAAGGAGGTGAGCATCAGACCCAATGGTATACTCGACAATTTGGAATTGCACTATCCCAACGAGGCCGCCCGCCACAAGCTGTTAGATGTTTTGGGCGATCTCGCCTTGGTGGGCAAACCCATTAAAGGACGAATTTTTGCGCGAAGACCCGGCCACAAAGGCAATGCAGAGTTCGCGCGCATGTTGTTTGACCGCTTGCGCAAAGAGGGCAGGCTAGGGGTGCCGGCTTACAATCCAGATGCAGAGCCGCTGATGGATGTTAACCAAGTGATGGCCATGTTGCCCCACCGTCCGCCCTTTTTACTGGTAGACAAAATCATTGAATTGAGTGATACCCACGTGGTAGGCGTGAAGAATGTGACCATGAATGAGCAGTTCTTCATTGGCCATTTTCCCGGAGCGCCTGTAATGCCCGGCGTGTTACAAGTAGAGGCCATGGCACAAGTAGGCGGAATCCTCGCCTTGAGTTTAGTGCCTGATCCGGAGAATTATCTCACCTATTTCCTCAAGATCGATGGGGTGCGATTTAAACAGAAAGTAGTTCCGGGAGATACCCTCATCTTTGAATTGCGAATGACGGCCCCAATGCGTCGGGGGATTATTAGTATGAAAGGACAAGCCTTTGTAGGTTCAAAACTCGTTGCCGAGGCTGAGCTGATGGCGCAGATTGCCAAAGAGAAACACTAAGATGAATCAACCTTTAGCCTACGTTCACCCTTCAGCCAAGATTGCCAATAATGTGGTGATTGAGCCCTTTACCACCATCCACAAAAACGTGGAGATCGGTTCAGGAACTTGGATCGGAAGCAATGTTACCATCATGGAAGGCGCGCGCATCGGTAAGAATGTGCGCATTTTTCCGGGAGCTGTAATCAGTTCCATTCCGCAAGATTTAAAATTTGAAGGCGAAGATTCTCTCGCCATCATTAGCGATGGCTGTACCATTCGCGAATGTGCCACCATCAATAGAGGAACCAAGGCTTTGGGCTATACCCGCCTCGGAGAGAATTGCCTAATTATGGCCTACGCCCACGTGGCCCATGACTGCTTGCTAGGAGACAATGTAATCTTGGTGAATGGCGTGGCACTTGGCGGTCATGTGGAAATAGACGATTGGGCCATTCTTGGCGGTTTGAGTGCGGTGCATCAGTTTATCCACATCGGTGCCCATGCCATGATTGGTGGAGGCTCATTGGTGCGCAAAGACGTACCGCCGTTCGTAAAGGCCGCGAAAGAACCCATTAGTTATGTGGGAGTAAACTCCATCGGTTTGCGCAGACGCGGTTTTGAAGCAGAATCCATCAACCAGATTCAAGAGATCTATCGCATCATCTTCCAGAAGAATTACAATACCACCCAAGCCATGGAGATTCTGGAGACCGAGATGGATGCCACTCCTGAACGCGACGAAATTCTTCAGTTCCTCCGCAACTCCAAACGCGGTGTGATGAAGGGCTTTACCCTCTCGAAGAATGCAGGTTGAAGCCAAGGCGCTTCACAAAGATTTTGGCCACCAAAGGGTCATCTCCGGAATAGATCTTACCATCTCTTCCGGTGATCGATGGGCCATAGTAGGGGGGAATGGCTCTGGGAAAACCACGCTCTTGCGTTTGCTTTCCGGCTTGATCAGACCCAGCCAAGGAACAGTAATTTGGACTGCAAAATCGCATAGCATTCCGCGTGAAACTTGGACCCATCGCATGAATTTCGCCGGACCCTATGTAGAGTTGATCGAAGAACTCAGTTTAGCAGAGTTACTCCAATTACATCGTGGGCTGCGGCCTTTTGTGCACCAAATGACTCCTGGGGAGGTGGAAGAAATTAGCGGATTGCGCGTGCCGGCCAATAAACCCATTCGATTTTTTTCAAGCGGAATGAAGCAGCGCCTTCGGCTCACACTGGCACTGCTTACCCAATCAGACATTGTTTTTTTAGACGAGCCCACTTCCAATCTCGATGCAGCCGCAATTGAATGGATGCAGCTTTTGGTAGAAAAATATCTCGAAGACCGAACCCTTGTAGTAGGGAGCAACCATATTGCCGCTGAATTGGCATTGTGTACCCAACAATTAGAACTTGTAACAGTCAGATAATCTGATTCTTTCTTACCGCCTTGGGCGAAGGGAAAATTTTTGTGGGAATTTCGGAAGTGATGGAAAATTTCAGACCCTTCCTAGGGTCTTCTGCTAGGCCTACTTCCCTTGTCCCAATCTTTCTCGTTCTATGAATAAACCTCGGTGGATCATTGATGTTGGTCTGCACAAAGGGC
>CAZDPF010000174.1:0-4132 GCA_964507215.1 uncultured Chryseobacterium sp.
GCTATCAGTAAGGGTCAAAAAGGAAAACGACAGGGCCAATAAGTCCATGGAAAAGAAAAATAAGCCAAGCAAAAGCATCAAAAAGGAGATGCTGTAGGAAAATAAGGAGCCGCAAGGTGTAAATGAAGAGCCAAGCAGCGGCATTAAGTAGGCACAACAGCCCATTGTGCAAAAGGAAGGGGCGCTAGGGTTCTTGAAGAGAAAGGTTTAGGAAGCGCACAAAGGCATTGAAAAGCCAAGCACGCCCATTGAGGCCAACATGAAGGGCATTTGGAACAGCGGATTAATCTATGCGTGAAAGACTAACCGCTTTTAGAGGGAAGGAGTCAAATGGGAGGTGCGCAAAAGAAAAATAAGGACTATACGCAATACGGATAGTTCTGAGCAGGTGTTTCTGAACAGTCCGTTTCACCTTTGCTGCGTTGATCAAATGTTTAACTCAAAAATTCAATCAATGAAAACAATCAACAACCGTTTAATGAACCGTTTCTACATGGTTCTCAATGTGCTGGCATTTTTAAAGGAATGGCTGGCCAAGTTCAAAGACAACACCGATTACCAATCTTATGTGGATGAATTGGAAGACCGTGTTGGCGAAATGCAGGCAATGGAGGAAAGCCTAAGTGGACTCAGAACACCCATTGGGCCTTTAAAAGCAGCTGCCTTGAAAGATTACAAGCGCGCCATGAAACTGATGGTTGACACTTTAATGGAGGTGGCCATGAGCTTGAACGCGGCAGAATTGATCAACTATATCAAAGCCAATAGACGCTATATTGGTGGAGGTACAGACCAAAACAGGCTGCTAGTCGGAAGAAAGTTCCTCGAGTATGCGGAGGACTATCAAAATGAAATCGCGCAGCTCAACAAGGGATCAGACACGGTTATAGAAGCTGATAAAGCGCTACAGGCTTACGAGGCCATTTCGCAATTGCCTACACAACGGAAGAAGAAAGTCTCGGCCTTGTTAGAAAGCTATGAGGCTTTGATGGAACAAACGATCAATCTCATTCGCGTGAATATTCGGTCATTCTTTGCGCGAGAGCAAATGAACCATCCAGAAGCCTACGCCTTGCTCCAAGAATTCATGAATATACCGGAGTTGGGCAAGCGCCGCCCGAAGAAAAAACCGGAAGAAACCACCGATGACAACACAGCGCCAACAACAGCGGCCGGTACGCCCACTCCAGCAAATCCCGAAGCGCCCGCAGATACTACCAACAACGGCTAAAACGCCAAAGCCAATCCACAGGAGAAGCCGTCCCTCGGGGCGGCTTTTTCTATTGGGTTCAGGTATGGAATGGGGTAGGGGTGAGCCGGCCGGCACCGCCAACCAGACTATAGAACAAGTGGCTTATCCCCATTCATAAAGCTCCAAAGGCAATCCATCAGGGTCTTGAAAGAAGGTAAACCGGCGGCCGGTGTATTCATCGGTTCGAATAGGTTCGCACGGCACGCCATGTGCCTGTAAGCGCTCCACCATTTCATCTAATCGCTCCACGGCAAATGCCAAATGCCGCAGTCCTGCCGCTTCGGGTCGGCTTAAACGGGCCGGTGGATTCGGGAAGGAGAATAATTCAATGCAGTATTGATCATCAATGGCCAAATCGAGTTTCCAAGAGTTGCGCTCTTCGCGAAAATGCTCAGCCAGTACTGTCAAACCCAGCACTTGGGTGTAAAACGCTTTGCTTCGTTGATAGTCTGAAGCAATAATGGCCACATGGTGTATACCCTTCAGCATTTTACAGAATCAGTTTGTCAGCATAGTGGCGCAAAATCCCATCAGCTTTCTCCCATCAATTCATCCAGCTCCAACCAACGCATGCTTTTCTCATCCAACACATCACTTACTTCTGCCAGCTCTGCCAGCAAGCTTTGCAGCTTTTCAAAATCGCTTTCCGACTGGGCAATGGCTTCGTTGAGCGTGGCTTTCTGTTTCTCGAGCTGTTCAATTTCCGAACCCAGCGCTTCGTAATCCAATCGCTCTTTGTACGTGGGTTTGCGGGCTTTCCGTTCTTCCTTGCGCTCTGCTTCTTGTTGCTGCTGCCACTGCTTGCGCACCTCCGCAGCCTGCCGTTCTTGGGCCTGTTGCCACTCGCGGTATTCAGAATAGTTGCCCGGAAAGTCTTTGATCTCCCCATTGCCCCGAAACACCAGCAGATGATCTACCAAACGGTCCATGAAATAGCGGTCGTGCGACACCAGTACGAGGCACCCCCCATAGCTTTCAAGAAAAGCTTCAACCCGTTCCAAGGTGAGCAGGTCCAAATCATTGGTTGGTTCATCGAGGATAAGAAAGTTGGGATTCTTGATGAGCACATGCAGCAGGTGCAAACGGCGTTTTTCCCCTCCACTGAGTTTAGATACATAGGTGTAATGCATGTGGGGCGGAAACATAAACATCTCCAAGAACTGCGCGGCACCAATCTTTTTGCCATTGCTCAGAGTGATGTACTCGGCTACCTCTTTGAGGGTTTCAATGACCCGCAGATCTTCTTTGAGTACCATGCCCTCTTGGGTGTAGAAGCCGGTCACAATGGTATCTCCGAGATTGATCTTACCAGAATCAGCGGGCATCAATCCGGTGATCATCTTGAGGAAGGTAGATTTTCCGCAGCCATTGCTGCCCACAATGCCCATGCGTTCGCCTTTGGTAAAGGTGTAGTCGAAGCCCTTGAGGATGATCTTGTTGCCGAAGGCCTTGTTCACTTTTTTCATCTCCAACACCTTGCCTCCTACACGGCTCATCTTTACATCAAGCTGTAACTCTGCCGCTTTATAGCCACTGTTGGCCTTGTCTTGCAGCTCATAGAACGCATCAATACGCGCCTTTGACTTGGTAGTACGCGCTTTGGGCTGTCTGCGCATCCACTCTTGCTCCACCTTCAGTCGCTGCTTGGCCCGATCTATTTCTGTTTGCTGTACGAGCTCTCGTTCATCTCTTTTGACCAGGTAATAGCTATAATTCCCCTCATGCCGATAGAGTTGACCGTGGTGCAATTCAAGAATTTGCTGGCACACACGGTCGAGGAAATAACGGTCGTGCGTAACCATTAAAAGGGTGATATTGGATTGGCTGAGGTGTTTTTCCAACCACTCAATCATGTCTATATCCAAGTGGTTGGTGGGCTCATCCAAGATTAGAATCTCCGGATTATCGAGCAGCACCAGGGCCAAAGACAAACGCTTTTTTTGTCCGCCACTCAGGGTGCTGATTTTTTGGTCGAGCTGATGAATTTGGAACTTGCCCAACAGTTGCACCAAGCGATCTTCATAGTCCCAAGCCTGTAGGGCATCCATTCGTGCGCTTACCTCTTCCAAGGCTTTGGCGTGTTCCTCCTCATTAAGGCCATCTTCATTATGGCTAATGCGATGGTATTCTTGGTGCAGGTTGCGATAGAGCGATTGGCTGCTCTCGAGAACTTCCTCAATGCGTGCCTCTTCGTCAAAAAGAGGCTCTTGGCGCAAATAACCGATGCGAACATCTTTGCGCAGCACTACCTGTCCTTCTTCGGGAGGCTCAAGGCCACAGACAATGTCGAGCAAGCTGGATTTACCGGTGCCGTTTTGGGCGATGAGCGCCACCTTATCGCCTTTGCTAAGGCCGAAGCTCAAGTTTGAAAACAACACCCGATCGCCGTATGAACGAGTAATGGCATCTACAGATAGGTAATTCATAAGCGAGGAAAAATGCGCAAAGGCACGAACTGCAAAGGTGCGCGAAAGCAGGCGGATGAACAGATAAGTAGGAGGTGATTTCTGTAGCCGCACATTGTCCAACCACTCAAGCAATCAGCCTAGCTGCGAAGTGGTAGCATCGCGAGCATGCGGGAAGGATTTACTTTGTGCGCTGTGCAAAAAAGACAATGGCTTGGGGTGTTCATGTTGGTGAGCGGAATGTTATCCGCCCAGCTGCGCGTGCCCTATCCACAGCCGCCTCGAAACCTTGGAAACATCACCGACCTGGCTTGGGGGCATGAGCGCCTCTGGGTCTTATGTGTGAAGGTCTGTGGTTTCACGATGGGCAGGCGTGGGGAGAGCTGCAAGATCCAGCACATCAACTGTTGCCAGCGATCGAGGCCATTGCAATTTCTGATTCAGGTATTTGGTTGGGTTTTCATGCCCAAGGCCT
>CAZDPF010000175.1:0-4089 GCA_964507215.1 uncultured Chryseobacterium sp.
CTTAAGCCCTTGATTTTCAAGGGCTTTTGATTTTGTGGTCTCACAGCTGTCTCACAAACGAGGTGTTTTTCCTCCCCTTTCCTCCTTTTATCTTCTTTGGATGATGCACAATTCTTTCCCGCCAAATGAGGGAGCTTTCGGGCCCTTCAGGCCTAGGGGATATATCCCAACTACAGAGTCACTCGGACTAGAAGAGCGGTTCTTTACAGGGCATCCATCCGGAATAATCCTGCTTGAACATGAAATAGAAGCAGGCCGACTGAGAAGATCAATCCAGAAAAGGTGCTCATATCTCAGATGGTCTCCAGATAAGTTGGAGAAGCTGCTGATTGAATTTGAACGGTTCTACTCCTGCTTCTCATGACCGTGATTTTTAAAGGTTATTTTTCTTTCCGAAAATCCTAAACCAACACTATCGTCTGGTGGCTCAAACAAAGAGAGCAAATACAGCGTTTCCCTCATTCCTAGTTTGAACGGTATTTCTTGAAATTCTCCGCTTGCTCAAATATCTCTTTATACACTTCATCCTTATCAACAGGCGGGTAACCATGAGTGTGCAAGAGAATTATTAGGTCAGCTTTTAGCTCGGCTTTGATATCATCGCGGTGGTTCCAATCCGTATAGGCCGCTTTGTCATCTACCACCTTCTTCACCTCTTGCGACAAAGGCAACAACTTTTCATGCGGATATTCAAAATCATATTTAATAGCGAGCATTTTCAAGATGTCATAGAACGCTTTCTCCTCAAAGTCAATTCCCAAATCTTCGTAAGATGCCCGCTCTTTCTTGAACTGATGAATAAGGTCTAGTATCTCATTGGTGAAATCATCCAAAACATCGCTCACCAGGGTATCGCCTTTGCGTTCGTTGTAGCGATTCACCAAGTCTGTCATCTTCTTGGTAAAGTCTATGCCTTGTGCCTTATTGGTTTTCTTGAGTTCGTCAATGGCCTTCTTCAACAGTTGTTGAAGCAGTTGGAATTTGGTATGCGGCAGTTTAATCTTCTCGATCTTGGCCAAATAGTCATCGCTGAAAATATCTTGTTCGTTAACCTCATCTCCAATTTTCAATACCTCTTCCACTCCTTGACTTTCCAAAGCATTCTTGATCATCTGATTCACCTTGGCGTTCATCTGCGCAGTGTCTGGTGCATCGCCTTTGGTGAGTTTTACAACAATAGAGCGAATAGCCAAATAGAAATGCACTTGGTCACGTTCCTGTGGGGTTAAGGCCTCATTTCCACAACAGATGTCGTAGGCCGCTTTCATGCGTCTGGAGATATTTACAAAGCGGGTTTCCTGTTGCTTGGTGAGTAGTACAAACTCCGCCGCCTTGTTGAGGCATTCCAATTGCTTAACCGCTTCTCCGGTAAAATAGGGGGAAGCATCGAACTTGTGGAACATACTAGCGAGTAGTTCCAATTGGTTCTTCACTACAATGATGGACTCATCAATTTCTTCAAAGTTGCGCTCCTCCCCTTTTGAGTACTTTTTTAGAGCCCTGTTCATTTCTTTCTTAATGCCAAAGTAGTCGACTACCAAGCCTTTCTGTTTCCCTTCAAACTTTCGGTTGACCCTTGAAATGGTTTGAATAAGGTTATGCTGTTCGATGGGCTTGTCTAAATACATAGTGTCCAAAAAAGGCACATCAAAGCCGGTTAACCACATATCCACCACAATGGCAATCTTGAAATTGCTTTTGGCATTCTTGAACTGACGGTCTAGTTCACGGCGGTACTTCTTGTCACCGAGCAAGGCATACAATTGCTGATCATCATCTTTGTTGCGCGTCATCACCAACTTGATGCGCTCCATGGGTTTGATTTTCTTTTTATCCTCTTCACTTAAGGCAACGCCATCTGCTGCCTCTTTTACGGTTGCCCATTCAGGACGTTCGTTGAGGATGAGGCGATAGAGATCATAGGCAATTTCACGGCTACTGCACACAAACATGGCCTTGCCATAAAGCGTACCACCCTCTTCGATGCGCTTTTCATAATGGGCAATAAAATCCTTCGCCACTGCTTCTAGGCGATCAGGATCGCCTAATATGGCATTCATCTGGGTAGTAGCCCGTTTGCTTTCTTCAATTTGGTATTCGTTGGCGCCTTCTGCCACACATTGCGCATAGTAAGCTTCAATCTTTTGGAGCTCTTCGCTCTTCAATAGCACTTTGGCAGAACGGCCTTCATAAACAATACGTACCGTAATTTCATCTTTTACTGATTCGGTCATGGTGTATACATCTACCACTTCACCAAATACATCTAATGTGGCATCTATGGGCGTTCCGGTAAAGCCCACGAAAGTGGCATTGGGCAGAGAGTCATGCAGGTATTTGGCAAAGCCAAAAGTTTTTGACAATTCTTCGGTGCCATCTAGTTTCCTCTTAATCCGAATCTTTTGGTCGAGGTTGGTCTGACTGCGGTGAGCTTCATCTGATATGCAAATGATGTTGTTGCGCTCTGATAGCAGTTCAATATCTTCATTGAATTTATGGATGGTGGTGAGGTATACGCCACCGCTTTTGCGGCCCTGCAACTCTTCACGTAGGTGCTGGCGACTTTTGACACTTATTATAGTATTGTCGCCAATAAAACCCTTGGCATTGGTAAACTGGGCAGACAGTTGGTCATCAAGGTCTGTTCGGTCTGTGATCAATACAATCGTGGGACTAGCAAAATGCTCGCTTTTCATGATAAGTCTGGCCAGAAAAAGCATGGTGAAGCTCTTGCCGCAGCCTGTGGCACCGAAATATGTACCGCCTTTTCCATCACCTTCTGGCCTTTGGTGTTTCCTCACGCTCTCGAACAGCTTGCGGGCCGCGTAGAACTGCGGGTAGCGACACAAAATCTTCTCATTGCGCTTGCTGCTGTCGGGCATGAAGATGAAGTTGTGGATGATGTCGCACAAACGTGTACGGTTAAACATCCCTTCAATGAGCGTGTAGAGCGATGCAATACCATCTACATCTTTGGCTTTTCCTTCCACTCTGCGCCAACTATAGAAGAACTCGTAAGACGCAAAGAAGCTCCCCGCACGATTGTTGGCTCCATCGCTGATGATGCAGAAGGCGTTGTACTTGAACAGTTCGGGTATATCGCGTTTGTAGCGGACGGTGAGCTGCTTGTACGCATCATGTACAGTGGCCTCTTCACGTACTGCACTTTTGAACTCGATGACTACTAAAGGCAAGCCATTGATATAAATGATGGCATCCGGGATACGCATCTCATAGCCTGTGATCTCCAACTGGTTCACCACTTTGAAGCTGTTGCCTTGGGTGGGATTGTCGAAGTTTACAAGATGCACCCAGAGGTCTTTCTGACTGCGGTCTTCTCGCTTGAGTGCAAAACCGTCCATCAGCCACTTCATAAAAGCTTCGTTGCTGTCATAGAGGTCTGAGGCGGGCAACTGCTGCAATTGTCTAATGATGCCCTCCACCTCATTGGCCGTAATGCCCTGCTTGCGGTAACGGTTGTGCAGGTAATCCCGAAGATCTTGCAACAGCAGCACCTCGCTGGGCTCACGGACAATAGATTGGCCATTCACATGAGTAAACTGCTCCTTGCCGAGAAGTTCAATGAAAGCGGCTTCCAGTTGGGCTTCGGTGAATTTCATTCTTTACCAATTATCTTCCATCTTCCAATAGTTTCACCTTCCCTTTCAATCACTTTCTTCCTTTTTAAAGCATCCGTATGTTTTTGAACGGCAGATTCATTTATACCTAGAAGTTCAGCAAGCTCTTTCCTTGAAATCTTAGGATTTGCAACAATGAGATCAAAAACTTCTTTCTGTCTATCAGTAAGACTATTTACTTGACCACCTATCTGACCACCTACTTGACCACCTATCTGACCACCTATCTGACCACCTACTTGACCACCTTTCGAAGCTTTATAAATAGTAACCTGAACACCACCATCTTTTTCAATAATTTCAGGATCAGGAAGGCCCGCTTCTTTGCAAGTATTGATGATCTTGAGCGTTCCGCGTCCCCAAGTATCAATGTAACCCGCTTTAAAACAAGCATCAGCAATTTTTGGATTTCTGGGACGTGAATTATGATCAGACTTCAAACTGTTGATAT
>CAZDPF010000176.1:0-4083 GCA_964507215.1 uncultured Chryseobacterium sp.
ATGGCTTACTTTGCTCTTTCGATGATTTCTACAAGGCGCCAGTTCTTCGTCTTACTCAAAGGACGAGTTTCCATGATGCGCACCGTATCTCCTTCATTGCACTCGTTCTTTTCGTCGTGTGCATGGAATTTCTTGGTAGTCTTGATGAACTTACCGTAGATCGGGTGTTTCTTCTTGCGCTCTACGCTTACCACAATGGACTTGTCCATTTTGTTGCTAGTCACAATGCCCACCCGCTCTTTGCGCAGGTTTCGTGTATTATTCTCCTCCATCGTGCTTTCTTAAGCAGTTTCTTCCATTTTCCGCCGACGAAGCTCCGTCTCAAGACGAGCTATTACCTTGCGCTTGGCGCGAAGTACGAGCGGGTTCTCCAGTGGAGATATATGGTGAGCCATCTTCATCTTTGAGTAGCTGATGCGCTCTTCATCTAGATTCTCTCGAACCTCTTGGGTTGTCATTTCCCGAATTACACTCGCTTTCATCTCTTCAATCATCAAGCTTCAACGTAATCTCTCCTAACCATGAATTTGCAACGCGCCGGTAACTTTTGAGCTGCAAGTCGCAATGCCTCTTCTGCGATATCATGTGGTACTCCGTCTATTTCGAAGATGATTCTTCCAGGTTTTACAGGAGCTACCCAATGGTCGAGGGCACCTTTACCTTTACCCATACGAACCTCTGCAGGTTTCTTGGTAATTGGCTTGTCTGGGAAAATGCGGATCCACAATTGGCCTTCACGCTTCATATAACGTGTAGCGGCAATACGAGCAGCTTCAATTTGTCTGGATGTGATGAATTTCTCATCCAGAATTTTGAGGGCAAAGCTCCCGAAGGCAATGGTGTGACCTCTGTGGGAGATGCCTTTCATCTTCCCTTTGAAGGTCTTTCTGT
Organism: uncultured Chryseobacterium sp.; assembly: GCA_964507215.1. Classification (GTDB taxonomy): domain Bacteria; phylum Bacteroidota; class Bacteroidia; order Flavobacteriales; family Schleiferiaceae; genus RFXV01. The sequence continues at coordinate 892 of CAZDPF010000176.1, forward strand.
GTTTGGTCTTCTTAGGCTGTAACATCAGTCAGGCCTTATGATTTTCTTTTCTTAGGACCACGACGATCTCCACCGGGTCCACTCTTTCCTGCAGGGCCGCGCTTTTGGGCCGGAAGCGTATTACTCAAGTCGCGCTTTCCATACACTTCGCCTTTCATGATCCACACCTTTACACCGATACGGCCGTAAGTTGTATGCGCCTCAGAAAGATGATAGTCGATGTCTGCACGGAATGTATGAAGAGGAGTACGACCGTCTTTATACATTTCGCTTCGCGCAATTTCAGCTCCGTTCAAACGACCGCTTACCATTACTTTGATCCCTTCTGCACCCATGCGCATGGAAGCAGCAATGGCCATTTTTACAGCACGACGGTAGCTGATTCGTCCTTCAATTTGACGTGAAATACTGTCAGCTACCAATTTAGCATCAAGCTCTGGCCTTTTGATCTCAAAGATGTTGATTTGAACCTCTTTTTTGGTGAGTTTCTTCAATTCTTCTTTGAGCTTGTCAACTTCTTGACCTTGCTTTCCAATGATGATTCCAGGACGTGCAGAGGTAATGGTAACAGTTACAAGCTTAAGGGTGCGTTCGATGATAATGCGAGACACATTGGCCTTTTGAAGACGGGCATACAGATACTTCCTAATTTTGTCGTCTTCTGCAATTTTATCGCCGTAATCGGTTCCTCCGTACCAGTTTGAATCCCATCCGCGGATGAATCCCAAACGATTGCCGATAGGATTGGTTTTCTGTCCCATTAAGCCTCAGTATCTTGATTTATTTCTTCAGCGATGACCATATCGCCTTCTTTCGTGCCTAGAACCAAGCGAACGTGATTGGAACGCTTGCGTACCCGATGCGCGCGGCCTTGAGGGGCAGCTTGTATGCGCTTGAGCATCCGACCACCATTCACTTCAATTTCGCTTACAACTAGTCCGGCTTCTTCCACCCGTGCACCTTCATTCTTTTGTTCCCAATTGGAAATCGCTGAGCGAAGCAATTTTTCTAAGCGACCAGAAGCTTCTTTGCCACTGTTCTTCAGCAGAAAAAGTGCTCTTTCTATATCCAAGCCTCTCACCATATCGGCAACGAGACGCATTTTTCGAGGAGACGTAGGACAGTTATTCAGGCTGGCCATGGCCACCGACTTCCGAGCTTCTCTTAGCGCTTCTGCGCGCATTCTCTTTCGACTACCCATTTCTGCCTGAATTAGCGTTTGCCTTTGTCTTTCTTGTTCCCGGCATGCCCGCGGAAGGTACGCGTAGGAGCAAATTCCCCAAGTTTGTGACCTACCATATTTTCTGTTACATAAACTGGAATGAAAGTTTTTCCGTTGTGCACAGCAATGGTCTGACCTACAAAATCAGGGGAAATCATGGAGGCGCGTGACCAAGTTTTGATCACTCCTTTCTTATTCTGTTCTACATTCTCAAGCACCTTGCGCTCGAGTTTGTAGTGGATATAAGGTCCTTTTTTTAGTGAACGCGGCATACCTTATTTCTTTCTGCTATCAATGATGTACTTGTTCGATGCCTTCTTAGGAGTGCGGGTCTTATAACCCTTAGCTGGCAATCCTTTGCGAGAACGTGGATGTCCTCCGGATGCGCGTCCTTCACCACCGCCCATTGGGTGATCCACAGGGTTCATAGCCACACCACGAACGCGTGGTCTGCGACCGAGCCAACGACTTCTACCGGCTTTACCGCTTCTTTCAAGTGCACTGTCTGAATTGGAAACTACACCAATGGCAGCAAGGCAAGAGGTGAGGATCATGCGGTTTTCGCCTGAAGGCATCTTGATGATGGCATATTTCCCATCCCTTGCAGAAAGCTGAGCAAATGAGCCTGCGCTGCGCGCAATAAGAGCACCTTGACCAGGACGCATCTCAATGCAGCTAATCACAGTTCCAAGTGGAATATCTTTCAAGAACATCGCATTGCCCACATCTGGCGTGGCCTTCTCGCCAGACATTACAGTCTGACCAACTTGTAGGCCGTTCTGGGCGATGATATATCGCTTTTCGCCATCAGCATAGAAAAGAAGAGCGATGCGCGCATTGCGATTCGGATCATATTCAATGCTCTTTACAGTAGCAGGAATTCCGAACTTGTCTCGCTTGAAGTCAATGAGACGGTAGCGCTGCTTGTGGCCACCACCAACATTGCGAACGGTCATCTTACCACGGTTGTTCCTACCACCAGAACGATGTTGGCCTTTCACCAAAGACTTCTCCGGTGCAGACTCCGTAATGGTGTTGAAATCACTCATGACCCGGAACCTTTGTCCGGGAGTGATTGCTTTTAGTTTACGTACGCCCATGATAATTAGATATTGCTGTAAAGATCAATGGCTTCGCCACTGCGCTCCTCTACATTCGCCTTTTTGTAAGAGCCAGTATTTCCGTCAATCATACCCGTTTGCGTATAGCGACGCTTGCGCTTTCCGGGCATGATGGCGGTTTTAATACTCTCCACATTTACACTGTACAGTTCTTCTATGGCCTGGCGAATCTGAACCTTATTGGCCTTTTTGTGCACGATGAAAGCATAGCGATTAAGCGTCTCCGCTTCAGCGCTCGCTTTCTCCGTAATGATGGGTCGAACAAGTATCTCCATGGCCTTTTTAGCTCAGAACTTCTTTGATTTTGCCTGCCGAAGCTTCAGTTAGAATGAGGTTTTGCGCTCTCATAAGTCTGTAAGTACTTAATTCAGAGAGTGTTACCACATCAGAGCCCTGAAAATTTCGGGCCGACAAATATACATTTTTCTCGGCCTCGTCAAGGATAAATAATGTCTTGACTTTGTGAAGTTTCAATGCTTGCAGCATTCCAACAAATGCCTTGGTCTTTGGCGAATCAAAAGCAAGCTGATCTACCACAGTAATGGCATTGCTGTTGGCCTTCATTGTGAGGGCGCTCTTCCGTGCAAGACGCTTCAACTTTTTGTTCAATTTGAAGCCGTACTCATGAGGGCGGGGACCGAATACGGTACCGCCACCACGCTGAACCGGAGAATTCAATGAACCAACACGTGCGTTACCAGTACCCTTTTGGCGGTAGGCCTTTTTGGTGGTACGGGCAATTTCAGCACGTTCTTTTGTTTTATGCGTTCCCTGACGCTTATTGGCAAGATGTTGCTTTACATCGTGGTAAATAGCGTGCTCATTGGGCTCAATAGCGAATACGGCATC
>CAZDPF010000177.1:0-4072 GCA_964507215.1 uncultured Chryseobacterium sp.
TATATGATCCAAATGATTTTTATAATTCATTATCACTGCGATACTTCAATAAAAGAGATTTCGTCACACCATCAATCCTGTTTTTTCAAGTGCATGATTCAGCAGTTGTCGATAGCATTCTTATTGAGTTATATGAAAAAAACAATGAAGAATCAGGCCATGAAATTATTTCATACATCAAAGATGCCGTAGACTCAATCAAAGATGTAAAATATGAGAATAAAGGAAATGCTAAAGAAATTTTTGATCTCATCGCCATAAGAGTCAAGGCAAAAAAGACGAACAAAAGAATTACAAGGAATGCAAGGAGAATCGGAAATGTATTAGATCTTATAAGTAGTATAAAAGGTTTGTTTTAATAAATAACTGTGCCTAACAACTAAGCCTCATTTCAATCTGTAAGGCCAAAAAAGAAACCCCCATTGCACCCATCAACTGCGCTTGAAGCGTGCTTCCATGGTAACCATAGGGCAGTCTCATAAAAGGCGTCCTGCAAAAAGCTTGTGTCCAGCCTTCCTCCTTTTCTCGCCAATCCCGTACTTTAGAATTTCTATTCAGGTAGCTTCCCGCTTTCAATGGTTCGATAGTTCTGTACCCCTATGACCAAAGAGTATCAGATTGAGCATGATTTGATCCAACAGTTGGTGGGTCTGAAATACACTTATCGTCAGGATATTACCGACCGTCGCGCGCTAGAACTCAATTTCAAGCAAAAGTTTGAAGCACTCCACCGTGTTCGGCTATCAGAAAGTGAATTCCTTCGCTTGCGGGAAGAAATTGTTGAGCCAGATGTGTTCAAAGCATCCAAAAAGCTCCGAGAACAACAGTTCTTCCAACGAGAAGATGGCACTCCCCTGCACTACACTTTGGTGAACATTAAAGACTGGTGCAAAAACGACTTTGAGGTCATCAGCCAGTTGCGGATGAATACCGAATACAGCAACCAACGGTACGACATTATTCTGCTCATCAACGGCTTGCCTGTGGTGCAGATAGAACTGAAACGATTGGATATTTCTCCGCGAAAAGCCATGCAGCAAATCGTGGACTATAAAAACGAACCGGGCAATGGCTATGGCAATTCGCTCATGTGCTTCATGCAATTGTTCATTGTAAGCAACCGCTCTAACACCATCTATTTCGCCAACAACCAAAAGCAGCATTTCCAATTCAATGCCGAGGAGCAGTTCTTGCCCATCTACCATCTGGCGGATGAGAAGAACAACAAAATCAAACACCTCGAAGATTTCACCGACCGCTTTCTGAAAAAATGCACGCTGGGGGAAATGATCAGCAAGTACATGGTGCTGGTGGAAACAGAACAGAAGCTGCTGGTGATGCGTCCGTACCAAATCTATGCGGTGAAAGCCATTGATGATTGCGTGAGGCAAAACCGGGGAAATGGCTACATCTGGCATACCACCGGAAGTGGAAAAACCCTCACTTCTTTCAAGGCTTCTACCCTACTCAAAGACAATGCAGAGATTGAGAAATGCCTGTTTGTGGTAGACAGAAAAGACTTGGACCGCCAAACCCGAGAAGAGTTCAATAAATTTCAAGAAGGCAGTGTAGAAGAAAACACCAATACCGAAACCTTGGTGAGGCGCTTGCTCTCTACCGACTATGCCGACAAGGTGATTGTTACCACCATTCAAAAGCTCGGCCTCGCTTTAGATGGTGCGAACAGAAGAGAAGGCTCCCGCCTATCTTACAAAGAACGCCTACAGCCCCTTCGAGAAAAGCGCATGGTGTTCATTTTTGACGAATGCCACCGCTCGCAGTTTGGCGAAAACCACAAAGCCATCAAAGCATTCTTCCCCAACGCCCAGCTATTCGGCTTTACGGGTACGCCCATCTTTGACGAAAATTCTACCCAGAAAATTCGTGAAGACCAATACGAAACCTACAAAACCACGGAGAGCATCTTTGAGAAGCAATTGCACGCCTATACCATTACCCATGCGATAGACGACCGCAATGTGCTGAAGTTTCACATAGACTATTTCAAGGGAAATTCTGCAGAAACAGGGCATGCCCTGTCTCAACCCAAACCAGGTGAAGCCATTGCACAACAAGCGGTAGTAGAAGCTATTATCAACAAGCACGACCAAGCCACCAACCATCGCCAATTCAATGCGGTGCTGGCAACTGCTTCTATCAATAATGCCATTGAGTACTACCAACTGTTCAAAGAGCTGCAAACCCTTCGGCTCGCTCAAGATCCGCATTACCAAAAATTGAATATAGCCTGTGTGTTCTCGCCCCCTGCCGAAGGCAACAAAGACATTCAGCAGATTCAGGAAGACTTGGCGCAGGAGAAAGAAGACAACAAGCAGAATCCTGAAGAGAAGAAAGCGGCCTTAAGGGAAATCATTGCAGACTACAACTCGCAATTCGGCACCAATCACGATATCTACAATTTTGACCTGTACTACCAAGATGTGCAAAGTCGCATCAAAAATCAGAAGTACAGCAACAAAGACTATCCGCACCCCAACAAGATCGACATCACCATAGTGGTAGATATGCTGCTCACGGGCTTTGACAGCAAGTACCTGAACACCTTGTATGTAGACAAAAACCTGAAATACCACGGACTGATTCAGGCCTTTTCACGCACCAACCGGGTGTTGAACGACAGCAAGCCCTACGGCAACATCCTCGATTTCCGTTCGCAACAAGATGCCGTGAACCAGGCCATTACCCTCTTCTCTGGCGAAGAAGGCGGCAAGGCCAAAGAAATTTGGATGGTTGATCCTGCCCCGGTGGTGATTGAAAAGTACCAAGAGGCGGTTGAAAAATTGGGGGCGTTGATGCAAGAACACCACTTGGTGAACGAACCGCAAGAAGTGTACAACCTGAAAGGTGATGCCGCCCGTATAGCGTTTGTCAAGAACTTCAAAGAAGTACAGCGACTGAAAACCCAACTCGACCAATACACCGATTTGGATGAACTGCAGCAAGCGGAGATTGAAAACATCTTGCCCAAAGAAAGCTTTCTGGGGTTCCGCAGCTCCTATTTAGAAACGGCTAAGGCCTTTAAAAAACGTCTCGATCAAGAAGGAGATAAGGCACCTCAAGATTTACAGCAGCTCGATTTTGAATTTGTGCTCTTTGCCTCTGCGGTGATTGATTACGATTACATCATGGGCCTGATAGCCGACAGCACCCAGCAGAAGCCGAGTAAACAGAAAATGACCAAGGCCCAGGTGATCAGCTTGCTGAAGTCTAACGCCAACCTGATGGACGAAGAAGAAGACCTGACCGAATACATTGAACAGGTTGATTGGTCTACCGGGCAAACCGCCGAAGCGCTTAAAAAGAACTTTGAAACGTATAAGGTAGAAAAGTATGATAGAGAATTGGCCGCCATTGCCCACACCCACGGCTTGCCAACGGCTGCCCTCAAAAGCTTTGTGGAGCAGATTATGAGCCGAATGATTTTTGACGGCGAAAAGCTCACCGATTTGTTGGCGCCCTTGGAATTGAGTTGGAAAGAACGCAGCAATGCCGAAACCGCCTTGATGGCTGACCTGATTCCCATTCTGAAAAAACAAGCCGGGGATAGGGAGATTAGCGGGTTGAATGCCTACACTGTCTGAATCAGGATTTGCAGGATTATAGGATGAACAGGATTAAATATGGATCAATGAAATTGGACGAACTTACTTACACGATCAATGGCGGTGCCATGAAAGTCCATAGTACATTGGGGAATGGTTTTCAGGAAGTGATCTACCAACGTTGCCTGGCTATTGAATTAGAGCGGGCAGGACTTTCATTTTTGCGAGAACAGGCGCATACCATTTTTTACGATGGTATTGAAGTGGGTAAAAGACGAGCCGATTTTGTGGTAGAAGATGTGGTAATTGTTGAACTCAAAGCACTCATCCATCTCGAAGATGTTCATCTGGCACAAGCCAAAAACTATGTGGTCGCTTACGACAAACCCATTGGATTGCTCATCAATTTCGGAGCTAAAAGCCTGCAATTCAAAAAAGTCTACAATCCAAAATATCCCGGTGCCGGCAATCTAGAAATCCTTCAATCCCGAAAATCCTGATTCAGACAA
>CAZDPF010000178.1:0-4041 GCA_964507215.1 uncultured Chryseobacterium sp.
TTTGTCGGGATGACAGGACTTGAACCTGCGACCACACGCCCCCCAGACGTGTACTCTACCACCTGAGCTACATCCCGATGCCTTGGGCTGAAACAGGTTCAGCCAAAAGGGCTGCAAATATAGCGTGATCAGTGGGCTTACACCAAAAGCAAATTTGTAACAGCTACCACCCTTTAGGGCCAGCTGTCAATGCATACTCCGATTGCTTTTCCTACCACTTTATTCAACTATTGGTTAAACCTTTGTCCGTTGTTTTTGTCAAAGGCTCGTGAGAAAGTTTTTATCGCTGCTGACCTTCTTGTTCAGCATGGCATTGAGCGCCCAAGTGGCTACGCTCAACATCCAAATTACCGATGCCACCCAACAGGCGGTGCCCGGTGTAGCTGTTGTGGTACTTGATTATTCAGACCAACCCATTGAATCAGGCCTCACCAATAGCGAAGGCTTTTTAGAACTCAGCCTACCGCTACAAGCCTTGAAGCTCCAATGCCAACTCCTCGGCTTCCGTGATACCTCTTTTGCCATTGCTCCTATCAATAACCAATGGAAGCCCGTTGGCCTCCAAATGCAAACGGCCACCGAGTTGCTTCGCGAGGTAGCTGTAGATGCGGCGGCCGAAATGCAAACCATCAAAGGAGACACCACCATCATGAATGCCGATGCTTTCACCGTAAGTGAAGATGCCAGCACCGGCGATCTGCTCAAGAAAATGCCAGGCATTGAGGTGAATAATGGCAGTGTGCAAGCCCAAGGGGAGGCCGTTACCAAGGTATTTGTTGATGGCAAACCGTTCTTCGGAGAGAATTCAAAGGCCGCCCTCGACCTCATTCCCGCCGAAATGGTGGAAGGGGTGAAGATCTACGATCGTCAAAGCGATCAGTCGCGCTTCACGGGTTTCCGAGATGGACAAACAGACAAAACCCTCGACATCATCACCAAAAAAGAAAAAAGATTCGGGGTCTTCGGTCAAGTGAACGCGGGCATGGGTACCGACGAAACCTATCAACTCAATACCCAAATCAATCTCTTCAGAAATAAAGAACGCATCAGCTTCATTCTTACTTCAGACAATGTGAATGGCACAGGCAATGGCCTCGGACAGTTTGTGCGCAGCAGAGGACGAAACATTCCGGTAACCAATATTCCCAATGGCATCGCTACGGCTTGGAATACCGGCCTGAATTATAGCAATACCTTCAGTAACGGTTTGGAACTCCAAGCGAGCTACAGCTTCAATTCTACCGATCGCAATGAGCGCAGTCGTATCCGCAGAGCCTACATCCTGCCTTCAGACTCCGGCCAGCTTTTTACCGAACAAAGCCAAATACGCACCCTCCAACTGAACCATGTGGTGAACTTGGACATGAACTGGCAAATAGACTCCAACAATGCCATCGAGTTCAGTCCTACTTTTAATTTCAATCGCTCCGACATCCGCAGCCAAACTTTCAGCCAAACGCTGCAGAATCTTCAGTTGCTCAATAGCAATATTCGCCAAACCAGTTCTTTAGAAGACAGTTGGCAGCTCACCGGAGAGCTGTTGTACAAATACCGCTTCCCCAAGAAAGGCAGAACCTTTAGCAGCTCTCTGCAATACGCCAACAGCCATGCAGACGGCACCGAGAAACTGGATGCCCTCAGCGCCTTTGATCGCAATGGACGATTGGAGAATGATACGATTTCGCAAATCGGACAAAGCAGCAGCAGCTCACCGGTACTCTCCGGCGAGTTGATCTACACCGAACCTTTGGGCAAAAGCGGATTGCTGGAGTTTCGCTACTTTTTAGAGCGTGACCGCCAAGATGGAGAGTTGCGCACCTTCGACCTGCAAGCTAGCGATGCTGATTTGGTACTCGATACAGCCTTGTCCAATGTGTTTCTCAGCGATATCTACACCCATGAGTACAGCCTCGGCTATCAATGGCAACCCGACTCCAGCGATTGGTCTGTAAGCACGCGATTGGGCCGGCAGCAGGTGCTCATTAACAACCAACAGGCTCTCCCTTCTTCCTTTGATCAACAGAAAAATTATCAGGCCATTTTGCCCTATGCGGCCGTGTTTTACGAACCCAAAAAGAAAAGTCTGCGCATTCGCGTTCGGTATGAAGCGGGAACAGATGTTCCGGCCCTCTCGCAATTACAAGAGGTGGTCATCAACCGCAATCCATTGCAGCTCACTACGGGCAATCCCAATCTCCGCTTATCGTATACCCATGACGTCTCCATGCGGCTGATTGCCAACGACCCCAGAAACGGGAATGGCTTCTTCACTTATATGTCGGTGGCCTCTACCCAAGACTTTATTGGCAGCAGCACCCAAATTGCCACGGCCGTTCAACCGGTGGCCGGATTGGAAACAGGGCAGCAGCTAACGCGTCCGGAGAATATCGATGGCCGATTGAGCGCGCGGGCTTTTGCCTACTACGGATTCCCCATGCTCAAGGGCAAGCTGAAAGGCAACGTTCGGGCCGGTAGCAGCTACGAAGAAACACCCAGCTTGGTCAATCTCGAGAAAAACATCGCCCGAACCATCAGTCCGAGCGTCTCCTTGGGAATGTCCAGCAACATTAGCGAAGTAATTGACTTCAATTGTAGCGGCGGTTTGCAGTTCGGACAGATCACCAACAGCTTGAACAGTGCGGCCAACAATGATTTTAGAAACTGGACGGCCCAGCTCGGGGCCAAGTACCGTCCGAAATGGGGTTTGACCTTGGAAACCGACATGACCTACATCGCCAATGTGGGCTTGAGCCAAGGCTTTGATGTGAATTATACGGTTTGGAATGCTGGTATTGGCTACCGCTTTTTGAAGAACAAACGACTGGAGGCCAAGCTTTGGATGTTTGATATTTTAGGACAAAACACCTCCATCAGCCGAAGCTTTACGGCCACCTATACGGAAGACCGAGAAGAGTTGGTGTTGAGCCAGTACCTCATGTTTAGCCTCACCTATCGGTTGAGTGATTTCAAAGGAGGTCCAGGTGGTGGGCCGCCCAGGGGCTCGGGAAGAGGAGGGCCACCGAGGCGTTAGAAGCTTTCTTATCCGCCCTCTTCTGCGGGTTCTATGTGGATGAGCACCTGTCCGATCTGCGGCATTTTCTCCTGCAAATGATCTTTGAGGGCATGGGCAATCTGGTGTCCTTGGTGCACGCTGAGTTGGCCTTGCACATGGGCGTGAAGATCTACGTGATATTGGGTACCCACTTTGCGAATGAAGCATTTTTCGGTGGTTTCCACGCCGGGTACCTCCAATGCCAAGTTTCGGATGGCCTCAAGCATTTCATCATAGCGGTGCTCATCCATGATCTCCCCCAAGGCCGGTCGAAACAGCTGGTAGCTGTTGAATACAATTAAAAGGGCTGCGGCCAGAGCGGCCCAGTCGTCGGCTGATTCATAGCCAGGGCCAAGCAGCAGGGCGAAGGAGATTCCTGCAAAGGCCATGATAGAGCTGATGGCATCGCTGCGGTGGTGCCAAGCATCGGCGGCCAGTGCGGTGCTGTGGGTGAGCTTGCTTTGTCGCATCACCCAGCGATAGGCCCCTTCTTTCCAGAGAATAATCACTGCCAATACAGCCAGTGTCCATGGGGCGGGCCGTACTGCTGTGCCTTGGCGGATGTTTTCTAAGGCACCGTGGGCAATAATGGCAGCCGAGGCCCAGAGGAAGAGCACCACCACAAAGGTGACCAGCGGTTCAATTTTCCCGTGGCCGTAGGGGTGGTTGGCATCGGCCGGACGGTGGGCGTACAGCAGACCGAGGAAAACAATGAAGCTCGAAAGCACATCGGTGCTGCTTTCTACGGCATCAGCGATCAAAGCATCCGACTGTCCCCAGTGGCCAGCGGCAAATTTGATGGCCGCCAAGCCTAGGCTCAGGAATACCGAAATCAGCAAAGTTCTTTTAGAGCAGTCGGCCGTGTTCACGCTTCAAAGGTCGTTAGGCCTTCAAGCCCTTGCAAGCCATGCAGAATCATTTGTCTGCCGAACTTTTACTTGGGCCGACTATTTGTCCCGTGTGTTATTGCCTAGTTTATAGAGCTAAAG
>CAZDPF010000179.1:0-3946 GCA_964507215.1 uncultured Chryseobacterium sp.
ATCATAACTGCGCAAATCTGGAATCTGGCCTCTGGCTTCTAACCAACCTCCTCACCCGCCTCACACCCTCACCCCCTAAACCCTAAACTTACCGTCTTATTCCTGATTCCTAGTTTCTGATTCCTAATTCCTGCTTGGATAAAGCAAACTCCCCAACCATCCAAACGTCCAAACCACCAAACTTTCTCGCCTCTCGTTTCCGAAGCGAATGCGCAGCAGAGCGGAGTCCCGAGACTTCGGGATCGCTTCCGAAGCGAATGCGCAGCAGAGCGGAGTCCCGAGACTTCGGGATCGTTTCCGAAGCGAATGCGCAGCAGAGCGGAGTCCCGAGACCTCGGGATCGATTCTACTTCACCCCCTAAACCCTAAACCTTTTCCTATGCCCTGCTCATCCCTAATGATCTCTTAAATACTGCATATCTTGGCTTTGCTGTTGTTTGATCGATACCAACACTTCCACCTCGTCCTCTTTTAATTGATAGTAGAGTCTTCCGTTTTCAGCCTTGCCAGTGCGGTAGTATACTTCCCACCAATCTCTTGCGCCTTTAACCTTTTTAGCCTCTTCTAATTGCCTGTGCGTATGGAGAATGGCTAGCTTGCTCAATACATCAGCAGGATCTGTAATGTCTTCAATTAAATGCTTCAAACTATCTCGCTTGAAGATTAGTTGGGGCAAAAGCGCCTGAATGATATTGGGATATTCCTTCCTCAATCGGGCTTCAATACCTCTTAACCTTTGATTGCCCTGCGCCAAAGGTCGCAGCTGCTGCACCTCCTTTTCTAACCGGAGGAGCTTTTGCTCAAGTTCTTCAATGGTAGATGAAAAAATGGCTTGCTCTGCTTTGTTCTCAGCCTCCATCTCATCTAAAAGCGCTAAGGTTTCTTGCTCCATCGGACGAACCCCAAACTCTTGGTAAAAGAAATCCATCAACTCTTCTTCAGTATGTCTGGACGCCATTTTCAAATAGCGATCATACAAACGACCATTGGAGGCCAACTTATAGCTAAATCCCACCCCTACTTGGGCAAAACCTCTTTGTCTCAATCGCCTTAACACTCTGAAATAAGCCGTGTCTGAACATTCAAGAAGCAATAGGCAGCTGCCATCCTCATGGGTCTTGACTAAAAAGTCAATCTCATAGCGTTTATTCAGCTGTTCCAGTACCTTTTCCTCACAACGCAGACAAACCCGGAGCGATGCACTTTGGCCATCCACATCGCGCTTGAGTTGGGTAATCTCTGCAAAGACTCCCTTCTGTAAAGCAGGCACTAAAGGCAAAAGACGGCGGGCGATATGTTTGTCTACATAGCCAATAATAAACCCTTTACGGTCCTCTATGGCCAAGGCATTGGGATCATACTTATTGTCCGCTTCATGCCTAACTCTTAGAAACTGTCCCAATTGATAATGAACCAAACGCTCAGCTCTTCCCTCAAATGCCAAGCCTGCGACATTCAGCACTAGCGGCTCACCACTATTTTCTACAGAGGCCGAAGTATAGGCGTGCGAAGAAGAAAGCCACTGGTTCCACCAAGAAGACATAGCGACAAGATTATACTTCTAAAGTACTCTTGAAAAGGAAGTTTAAAAAGGTAAATCGCTAATTTAGACAGGACCACTTTTCAGGCGGCGCCACCTTAAAAACCATTGTACGCTATGGCAGATTTCATCGCCCCAGAGATTCTCAAACATCTTATCGAACAAGATGGCTATGATGCATTCCTAAAGAAAGCTTTTCCGGATGAGGATGATTACAAGGCCGTCAAAAGAAGCATCACTAAAAATCATAGGGTGCCTGATGACTTCATTTACGAATACGAAGATGCGTTCATTGAAGACTTTCAGTATTATGGAGAAGAGCTTTTTTATTACTCCTGGGACAGTAAAGGATTTAGCCCAATGGGCAATGGTTTTTATTGCATCTATTGGAAGTGGGGACTCGTTTTTACGCGCAGCAGTGATTTAGATGAAGAATTTGGATTCACCCTGAGGGATAATTGGCATCCTTTTCCTGAAGACCCGAACTATATCCCTACGGGCGCTATCGAAATTATGTCTGACGATGTGGTAGATATTCGGGCTGGAAGATTCACAGAAGATGACCTCATCGAACTCGCATTATCGAGAGGCATTGAGACCACGGCAGATCTGACCGTAAATTTCAGGGAGGTCAATTGGGATGAATACTTCGCAAGAAGAGAGGAAAAGAATAAAAAGAGAAAATGACAAAAAAACTAAACCAAATTAAACTCTTTGATTCGGCCTATGGAACACATTCAATTAGTAGCCAACCAATTACCATTGATGCCCATTGCAATGATGAAGAATGTTTAGCATGGGCTAAGAAATTTCAATACAGTTTCATTCTATTGAAAGATGAGCGTGGAATAATCACCCAGTACATGGATCCGGCAGAACAGCAACCCGTTCGACGTGCTGTTCACCCAGGTTATCTACTCAGTGCATCTTCAGGATTGTTCGAAGTGTTTGATTCCATCAAAGACAATGGCTTTGTACTCCTATTGGAGGGTAGAGAAACCAATGAGATCATTACTTGGCAAGATTTAAATAGACCACCCTTTTATGCCTGGATATTTTCGCAATTGGCCTTGATGGAAATCAAACTAAAGAATTGCATCCGCCTATTTGAGCACAGTAAATACTTGGCAGAAAACCGAATGCAGGAAATATGTAGTTCCATTTTTGAAGTCCTACCGGAAGAACGCTTTCAAAAGACTGTAACGCGCTTTAAAGAATTGCAAAAAGAACAAGCTGAAAGTGACTTTATTGATGCGCTTGATTTAACCGACATTTTGGCTATTTGCCTCAGGCAGAAAGCACTGAAGGCCTTCTTATTCAATGATTTCTCCAATAAAGAGCAAACTAAACTCGTTGGGCGCATCACCCATTTGCGGAATGCCATTGCACACAATCGCAATCTGATTGCTTCGCGTTCAGACTGTGAAAAGCAATTCAATAGGCTATTATTGGTGAGAAACATCATCAGTAAACTTGATCAGCTCGATGCCCTTATGGAAGCTTACACTGGTACATTGTACCATTCATTCGAAGGCTTGCAGATTGAAATAGACAAAATACCCAGCCTTCATGGGCGACCAGTGCAAGTAAAAGGGGGGTTCCTCACCGCTTTCAATCCTTGGTCTACACCGCTTTCGGAAGAAGAAAACACCAAGCGTCACCTCACATTGGTTGAGCACTGTCAAACCAATCATTGGACTTATCAAGAAGGGGAAGGGCAAGACCGCAACAAGATTTGGCCTGCAGAACGAAGCCTCTGGATAGAACATATATCCTTTACACAGGCCTATGCTTTGGCCAAAGCATTTGATCAATTGGCTTTTGTTTGGGTAGATCATGATGCCGCCTCCTTGCATTGGGTTTTGTAATTGAGCACATTTCCTATATATCGTGTCATCACCCCCTCAACCCTAAACCCCTCATTAGGGAGGCTTCCCACTCCGTGGGGGTCGCTATTTTCTCTTACCACTCGAACACAGGGTACACGGAGTGACACGGAGAACGGGAATGCAGAGGCCATGGCAAAACACAAAACATCTTGACCATTCTTACCCCTAAACGCTAAACCTTTTCCTCACTCCCTCACCCCAACCCTCTCCTTGTTTCCGGGAGAGAGAGTGTATTTTTCCTCCTCTCCATCTCCTTCTAAACCCTCACCCTCTAAACCCTAAACACTCAACCCTCAACCCGTGTCATTCCTGATTCCTAGTTTCTGATTCCTGATTGGGTTCTCCATCGGAAAGCCGCAAGGCATTGTGGCTCTCTACGCCTACCTCACTTCCTCACATCCTCTCCCCCCTCACCTTCTAAACGCTCAACCCTAAACCAACCTCATAAAAACTATGCTTTCTCTCCATCAATATCCGATGCTTCCAACTTCACCGCCCATAGCTCATCTACTTTCCC
>CAZDPF010000180.1:0-3922 GCA_964507215.1 uncultured Chryseobacterium sp.
AGTGTGGAATCAGGGGCAACTGATAAGAACGGAAAAACTGTTGTTGAAGCTTTGAATTTGTAATTGTTGCTTGATAGTTTAGACTTTCTAAAGCGGGCTTGATGAAATGGAATTGTATATTTTTCTTAACTCTTTTTGAATGCAATGGTGGTATCAACAGCGTTTGCTTTTGCGCTATGTTTCAGAATTTCAGGAGCATAGAAGTATTGGGGGGCAAATGAAGTACACTGCGCAGAATTTTGTGAAAATAGTTTAAATGATCGTAAAACAATAACTTAAAAGTTATACCTTGGCTGACCGATGTATAAGACAATCAGAATAAAGCATATTACTGATTATCAGAAGGTGTGCTATTATTCTGTTTGCGTTGACCAAGATGAAAAAGACGTAGATGATGCTGAATCTTTATTTGAGCTCTTCCTACGAATTCATGAGGAGACCGAAAAAGCTAAATGCAACCACATTTTGGCTTGGCTTATGGAAATTGGCAATAAGTATGGTGCAGTTGAGCATTTCTTCAGGCCAGAGCAGAACAATGGTCAGGCCCTCGGGCTTCCTCCAAAACAATACAGCGAATCTCCCAGCTATGTAGAAGATGGAAAACCTTCACCAAATAACCTCAGATTGTACTGCCATAGACTTAATCCACATGTGGTTATTTTATTCTGTGGAGGATTAAAATCAGCATCAAAGTCACAAGACTGTCCCATTGTACGTAGTCATTTTGAGATGGCTAACCGACTTTCTAATCTTATTGATGAAGCTATCAGAGCAGGAGATATCAACTGGATTAACGAGTATACCGACATAGCTTACTCCGAAGACCTCACCCTTTACCTCAAGCAATGAAAAAGAATAACATAATCAACAATTGGCTCAATGAGAATGGAAGCCTTGAAATTGAAATGCTTGTAAAGAGAAATCTTGCAATTTCAAGCAAAGTAAGAGATCTTCTTAAGGAAAAAGAAATGACCTTGAGCGATCTAGCAGAAAAACTTGGAAAAACTCAGCCCGAGATTTCTAAGTGGCTAAGTGGAAGTCAAAACCTAACGCAAAAATCTATTATTAAGATGGAGATTGCATTAGGGGAAACCCTCATATATGTAGAACAGATTCACAAATATGTATACTTAGGGAAGATTGAGGGAACAATGAAACAGTCAATAGACAAATACTCGGAAGAAAACTACAGTAGTGAAATGCCTGCATATGCGAGCTAATGGATTCTAATCTCAAACATATTGATCCGAATAAGATACACCTTCTTTTCATTGAGGAGGTGCAAGTAGTAATTGATGAACTTCCAGAATCAATCAATGCCTATTCTGATGTTAATACGAGCATTGCACATAGAAGTGGCTATAATTTAGAGGAGAGTAAATTTTTCCTTGGTATTCAACTCAATGCTAGTTTAAGCAATGATGAGGATGAGTTTCAGATGAAGTTCAGGTTCAATTTTCACTTTAGGATAGATAACTTGAAAGAAATGTACTCCATCAATCGGAATGGAAGTCCTGTTTTTGCTAGGCCCTTTGTTGCTACTCTTGCCGGTATCTCGTATTCCACGCTTAGAGGTATTGTTTTTGAGAGGGTGAGAGTCAATTCTTCATGGAATGTTTTGTTGCCTGTTATTAACCCTAATACTATCTTGGACAGTTGGATTAAGGCCGATTAAATTTTCATTGCTCATCAATTTTTGAGATGCCTTAACTGCACCACCAAAATACCCTCCTTCCAGTATTCCTTTTTCTAGTCCCATGGACTATCTTGCTGCACTTTGCCTTCGCAATAGCTTCTTATGGCCAAAAAAATCACCTCCAAGCCCTCCAAGTCTATAGAAGAGCAGCTCTGGGATGCTGCCAACAAACTTCGCGGTACGGTAGAGAGCGCTGAGTACAAACATGTGGTGCTCAGCCTCATCTTCCTCAAATTCGCGAGTGATCGCTTTGAAGAACACCGACAAAAGCTCATCAGCCAAGGCATGGAGGCCTTCTTGGATATGGCCGAGTTCTACAACAAAGACAATGTATTCTATCTGCCCGAAGAAGCGCGCTGGCCTTTCATTATGGAAAGGGCCAAAACAGACGATGTAGCCCTCAAAATAGACACCGCCCTAAGCACCGTTGAGAAAAACAACAAAAGCCTCAAGGGGGCTCTGCCCGATAACTATTTTTCGCGTCTGGGCATGGACACCAGCAAACTAGCGGCCTTGCTAGACACCATTAATAATATAGATACCCTCAAAGACAAAGAGCAAGACATCGTAGGACGGGTCTACGAATACTTCCTCAGCAAGTTTGCGCTGGCAGAAGGCAAGGGCAAAGGCGAATTCTACACGCCCAAAAGCATTGTCAACCTCATTGCCGAGATGATCGAACCCTACGATGGCATTATCTACGACCCTGCTTGTGGTTCTGGAGGCATGTTTGTACAATCTGTGAAGTTCATAGAAAGCCACCACGGCAACAAGCGAAAGGTGAGCATCTACGGACAAGAGTACACCTCAACCACCTATAAGTTGGCCAAGATGAACCTGGCTATCCGGGGCATCTCGGCCAATTTGGGCGATGTGCCTGCCGATACCTTTGGCAAAGACCAGCACCCCGACCTGAAGGCCGATTATATCATGGCCAATCCTCCCTTTAACCAAAAGGATTGGCGCGCAGCCAACGAGCTTATTGACGATCCTCGTTGGAACGGCTATGAAGTGCCGCCCACCAGCAACGCCAATTACGCATGGATACTGAATATCGTGTCCAAGCTCTCTGCCAACGGCATTGCAGGCTTTATTCTGGCCAATGGGGCACTTTCTGGCGGGGGCGAAGAATACAAGATCCGCAGAAAGCTGCTGGAGAACAAGCTGGTGGAAGCTATCGTCATTTTACCTAGGAGCATGTTCTATACCACCGATATTTCGGTGACGCTCTGGATTTTGAATCGCAATAAGAAGGCACGTTCTGTGGAGGTGAATGGCGAAATCCGCCACTACAGAGACCGCGAAAATGAGGTGCTCTTTATGGACTTGCGGCAACTGGGCGAACCGTTTGAGAAGAAGTTCGTGCAGTTCAATTATGAGAAGCATATTGCGCCTATTGCCCGCACCTACCACCAATGGCAGTTGCAGGATGGCGATTATTCAGATGTACCCGAATACTGCTGTTCGGCCACGCTGGAGGCTATTGAGAAGAAGGATTTCTCCTTGGTGCCCAGCAAGTACATTGAATTTGTGAACCGGGATGAGAACATCAACTACGGGGAGAAGATGGCTGCGCTACAGGCTGAGTTCAAGGACCTGCTGCAAAAGGAAGCCGAATCCAGAAAGGAATTGCTCAATGTATTCAAGGAACTGGGCTATGCCATCGAACTATAAGAAGCTAGGCCCATATATCCGTGAGGTGAATGTGCGGAACACGGATCTACGAGTGACCACACTCTTGGGTGTTTCCATTCAGAAGGTTTTCATGCCTTCAATTGCCAATACGGTAGGCACCGATATGAGCACCTATAAGATTGTAAAGAAGAACCAGTTCGCGTATGGTCCTGTGACTTCAAGAAATGGCGATAAAATCTCCGTGGCATTGCTGCAAAACCATGAGGAGGCCATCATATCGCAAGCATATATTCCGTTTGAGGTCGTTGACCACAATGAGCTTGACCCTGAGTATCTGATGATGTGGTTCAGGCGACCTGAGTTTGACCGTTATGCCCGTTTCAAATCGCATGGTTCTGCTCGTGAAACCTTTGATTGGGATGAAATGTGCGATACGGAACTCCCCATCCCGCACATAGACGTTCAGCGCGCCATGGTAAAGGAGTACAACACCATTACCCACCGCATTGCCCTGAACGAACAACTGAACCAAAAGCTGGAAGAGACCGCGCAAACGCTCTACCGCCATTGGTTCGTAGATTTTGAATTCCC
>CAZDPF010000181.1:0-3906 GCA_964507215.1 uncultured Chryseobacterium sp.
GGCTCCATATAGGAAGTCGCTCTTTAAGGCTTCCTGTGAAAGCAAATCGTCGCAGTACTTTGTTGCGCTCATTCAATAGTTCAAACAAAAGCGGGGCGGTCCAATTGGCTTCCACTTGAAGCAGAAGCACGGCATAATCTTCCTCGCCCAAAGTTTTCCATTCCATCACCAGCGTATCGGCATTTTTCTCTCCACCAAGCACTTCCAACTGTCCGGGATAGATTATTAGTTGACAGCTGATAGGCGCTTCATAACGCAAGCCGAGGTCGTGCGAAAACCGAAAATCATTCACTTGATCAGGCCGAAAGCGCACCGTATCGGTATTGCGAACAATGGTCAGGTTAGGATCGAGCAGACGAAATGGTCTAGACGACTGAAGTTTCAAGCTGTCCCCCGGATGGAGATAAGGGGATGCACTTAAACGCCAAGTAAAAGCTGGCGGATCATAACTGCGCATCATCACCAAGGCCGTGTCTTGAATACTATCATTCACCGTGAGCAGAAATACCAAACTGTCCAACGAGTAACGATCAAAGTACAGGTCGAAAGTATCACTGCGTGAAGCTGTTTGTAGGATGGCTTGTTGAAATGCGCTATCAGGAAAAAGCGGTCCTTGCCACTGTAGATTCTTGACCGGAGCAGAAAATGGAAAACGGATTTTGCCCCAGGCTTGGTGTTGGGCGTTTCGCAACTCAGGGGCGAGCCATTCTTTGGACATGCTCAACGAAACCACGGGCAGAGAGTCTGCTGTGACCAATTCTGGCACAAAACCCATGATTTCAATTCCAGGATTATACAGCAGATCATTGTTCTTGTCTTCAAACGCAAAAACCAAGTAGCGACCACTTTTGACAAAGTCGATGAGAAAATGCCCTTTGTCGTCGGTTACCCCAAAGTAACTGGGGCGCTGGGTCATGGGAATGGAATCCAAAACCAGGGCACTGCTATCATCCACCCCATAGAGCATTACTGTGAGATCGCGCACCTTTTCAGCGGTATAGCCATCAGTAACATGACCTTCCACGAAGAAAGAATCAATAAAAGAACCGGTGGAAAAAACATATTTGAAGCGTTGCTGCACATTTCCTTCGGTAAGATCAGTGAGCGAGGCGCCGAAATTCAAGGTGTAGGTGGTGGCGGCTTGAAGGCTGTCTGGAAGGCGGATGCGCAACTTTTTTCCTTTTTGTTGGATGTCGAGTTCCCCATCGGTAGGCGGAGACAGGTAAATCTGGCTGCTGGGATTTCGCAGAACATAGTATTCATCAAAAGTGATTTCGATTTGCTTTCCAGCGTAATCAAACAAAGGTTCGCCAGCAAGTGAATAGGCTGTACCCAAGTTCTCAGGGAAAGTGGTAAGAATCTGAGGAGGGATGGTATCTCGTTCTCCACCTTCTGGCGCTCCAATGGTAGCACATGAAGTAGAAATGGTCAAAGAGAGCAAACCCATGGCGAGCCCAAAGAGGAAGACCCAAAGGCCCGTTCGATTATTCATGTGAAGCGTTAACAATTCTGGTGCGCAATCTGTGGGGCAAATTTCCTAACATTGGCGGTTACAATCAACCAGTGAAACTAAAACCAAACGAATGAAGAAAATTCTACGCATTCTCATTCCGACTTTGCTGCTCTCCACTTGGAGTTTCGGGCAGTACTGTACGGTAGGTGTTGGCCCTTCCAACACATTCGATTCAGAGATTGTAGATGTACAGTTGATCGGCGACAACTTCAGCATCAGCAACCTGGCCACTTGCCCAGGGGTTGTCGGCGTAGTGGATTATACCACCACTGACTCTGCGGACGTAAGTCTTGGCACCGGCTATTCTCTAAGTGTTGGCTTTGGAACTTGTGGCGGTCAATATACCGGTGTTGGACAGGCTTGGATCGACTGGAACCAAAATGGCACTTTTGAAGCCACTGAAAGCGTGGGATCTACCCAAGTTCCAGCGGGCAATATGCCCGTCATGGCAAGCTTTTCATTCAGTGTTCCTGCAACTGCTGTTCTTGGCGAAACCCGCATGCGCGTGATGCAATGGGAAGGTGGAACACTTCCACTCAATCCTTGCGGCGCCTTCACTTGGGGAGCTGTTGAAGACTATAAGATTGTAGTAACCAACACCCCACCGGCCTGTCCGAACCCCACATTCCCTATGCTCATGGCAGTGAGTGATTCTGATGCCGACATCTACTGGGGAGGCGGCACCGGAACCAACTGGAATATTGAATGGGGCCCTGCGGGATACGCTCAGGGAACTGGCACTCTTCAGCAGGTTACCAATGACACCATCAATTTGAGTGGTCTGTTGGGCAATTTCTCTTATGATATTTATGTTCAGAATGACTGTTCAGGATCAGGCAATGGCACTTCAGGATGGGTAGGTCCGCTTACTTTCACCACCCTTTGCAATGCCTTTACCGCTCCTTATAATGAGAATTTTGACAGCTACGCAGTAGGTTCAAGCCTGGCTTGTTGGGAGCTGTTCGGTACCGGAGGTTTCTTCAACCCATCTGCTTTAGTAGCTGGAGCGGGAACCGTGAACCCCGTGAGTGCCCCCAATCAATTGGAATTCAACAACGGTTTTTCTGCTAGCACCTACTTGGTGTCTCCCTTGATGTCTGGTTTAGATGGCAATGGTTATCAGTTCCAATTCTGGATTGCCACCGATGGAAATCCGCTCACCATTCAGATTGGAACCCAAGCCACTCCTGGTGATACGGCTGGATTTGTATCAGCACTAACCATTACTGCAACTTCCACCTACTCCTTGCAAACGGTTTACTTGAACAACGTTCCGGCGGGTCACAAGCATATTTCCATTAAGCACGACCCAGGGGCGTTCATCAACTCTATTTTCTTAGACAACATCTCTTATGATGTCATTCCTAGCTGTGTACCACCATTGAACGTGAACTTTAGTTCGCTCTCAACCGCTAGTACGGTGAACTACACCTTTACAGGTACCGAAGTAGTGTATGAATGGGGCCCAGCGGGCTACACACAAGGAACAGGAACGGTAGACACCACCTCGTCCAACCCATTTGTGATCAATGGCTTGAGCCCAAACACCTCTTATGATGTCTACTTGCTGGGCATTTGCGGAGTGGGTAACGTAAGCCCTTGGGTAGGTCCGTTCAGCTTTACTACTCCTTGTGCTACAGCGAGCTTACCTTATCTACAAGACTTCAACAACTGGCCACCAAGTTGCTTCAACATGACGGGAGGTACCCAGCAATGGCAGCATTTCAACAATGATTATGCTCGAGGCAATTTCTGGAGCTGGACACAAGGCAACTTTGCTGTAATGACCACTGAACCAATTTTCATTGATGCTGATGCACAAGTAGAGTTCCTTTGGTCTCACCAATACCAAACTTTCTATCCGCTTGATCAGGTGGTGGTTCGTGCACAAGTAGTAGGTACTACAACATGGGATACTATCAGTCATCTGAACGGTCCCACTTTCAACACCCCTAACTCAGGGCCAACTACTCCAGGAGATTTTGTTCAAGAAATCACCTATCTCAATCCGGCCACTTACACCGGACAGAATGTGCAAATTCAATTGATTGCCTATTCTGGTTTTGGTCCGGATGTGTTCATCAACGACTTCGAGGTCAACTATGTACCCGCTTGTCCTGCACCATTGCAATTGGGCGCACACCAGCTGCAAGGCTTTCAAGCCAATTTGCATTGGAACGGTGGTGGACCAACTTGGAATGTAGAATGGGGACCTCAAGGTTTCGGACAAGGTTCAGGAACAGTGGTTCCAAGCACCAATGACACCATAACCATCACAGGATTAACGCCTTCCACCTGCTATGACTATTTTGTTCAAAGCGATTGTGGCACCAATGGTTTGAGCGCTTGGAGCGGACCGTTTACTTTCTGTACAACAGTAAGCTGCCCGGTTC
>CAZDPF010000182.1:0-3883 GCA_964507215.1 uncultured Chryseobacterium sp.
TCATTGCCTATTTCGCGGCTTATGTGGTGATGATGATGGTGGTGTTCAAGCAGCTCACCGGCAAGCGATGGCTATCTGCCATTTTGCGCATGCTGGCCGCTATGGTCATCAACTTTACGCTGTTTGGGGTGATCATGGCCACTGCAGTGGTCTAGTATGCGCTGAAAGGACCAGGGGTTCATTAGTTGAGTAGCAACGCTACAAGTAGTATCTACTGCCAATGGTGCGTGATTAGAGGTGGCCCTTCTACCTAGAAGTTCTTTGTTCCAGCAGCTTCAGTGCATTGGAATAATGGCAGTTGAGCTGTTGTTATACTCCGGTGAATAGAACCGCAAAAAAGAGGACGGACCAACAAGAACGAGGTCATCTTGCCCTATCATTCCCAATGGATGCAAATAGAATTTCTTCGGAAGTTGTGTCAACCAACGCTTGATAAAAGAAATAAGGTGGCTAATGGAAAAGGCCTTGCTTCTTGAAAGCAGCTGCCACCGCTCAATCCTCCTGAGCACTTTATTGAAGGGAAACAACACGCTTCTTAAGCGGACAATCTGTTCAAAGCTGCACAAACACAGTCATTAGAATTCCCATAACAGGCAACTTAAGTCAAGAGGCTTGCTCCTTTTGCAGTTAAACACGTGCCCGATGTCCATCTACATTGCCCCTTTGTGGAAAGGCATGCAGCAGATGCAAAGGGGATGCTCTATGATGGCAATCTACCTTTATCCGCAGCGCATCAACAGGCTTTGGGTGGCAACGAACATGCGCCCGATGTCCATCTACATGGCCCCTTTGTGGAAAGGCATACAGCAGATGCAAAGGGGATGCTCTATGATGGCAATCTACCTTTATCCGCTGTGCATCAACAGGCTTTGGTTGGCAATAAACACGTGCCTGATGGTGACGAGCAGCCTCCTGTTCAAAGGATGTATTGCGCAGATAAACAACAACAACTACCAGACTAAAAGTTAATGGCTACTTCTGCGGGCCAACACACCTCAGAGGTGGGGTTGAAAACACCAGCTGTCTATTGAAGAAGCCAAGAGGTACCCAATCATACGTTATTCGTATAATGCTGTAAGCAATTACATATCAAGACATTGGTTAACTTGCGTTCGCAATTGCACACCTATTCAATTATTCAAAAGGCCATGGGGAGATTCCATTGCCAACGAGTATTAAATGAAGTAGTTGATGAACCAACGGCAAAAGAACAAGCAGTACATGTTCAGGAAGGTGATCAATCATCTCAAAGAACACAGTGCCATTTACGAAAATGAACCTTTGGTGATGGAAGTGGTACATGATTATGTCACCAAGGTAGAGGAGGTGGAGAGGCTTTTGGCACTTGAGTATCAATACAGCCTTCCAATAGCTGAGATCAGGGATGCAGAACGCGAGGTATTCAATCAGATCATTGGCACATTGGCTGGCTTTGTGCAAGCCATTGCTGTTCGTCAAGGACAGCTGAATGAAGCGAATCTCTCAGCACTCAGCGCACGTGATTTAATGTACAGCACCCTTCAGTCTACCATCAGCAAGGCGCGCAGCATTCTAGATTTGGCATCCCAATACCAAGCGGTTTTGCTCAAGTATCCTACTACCACCCGTCTTTTGGCCCAGGCCCAGGCCCAACTCGCCTCCTTTGATGAACGCATATTGAGTCCAATGGAGCGCGTAGACCGACGAAGGCAACTATTGGCGGCCATCGACAGAATCCAGGGAGAGATTATGGATTTGCTTCGTCAGCAGCTTGATCAGGTGTTGCGGTTGTATGCAGTTTCCCATAGTAGCTTCCATACTGCTTATACCAACCTTCGTGTTATTCCTAAAATCAAAGGCCGAGGTCAAGGCTTCGCTCAAGAGGCTGAAGACATAAGAGCTGCTGTTTTGCCAGAGCATCTTGAAAAGACAGCCATCAACGCAGCGGCTAAGGTGTCTTAAGTACTATACTTTCCTATTTACCCCAGCTTGAACAGCCATGATCCATAAAGCTAAAGCCGACAGACTTCGTAAAACGTCTTTTATTCTTAAATTTCCTCATTCATTCAATGAGCTGCTGCGCAATGCCCAAGATTGTTCTTCGTAAAATAGTTCATAGGGGCGCGCCGCGGATCGGCCTGTTTTTCGATCCGGATGCCGCCTTGGTGCGCGTCTTGCGGCAATCTATCGACCTGCGTTTTAGTAGGAGCTGGTCTTGCTGGTATTGCGACTACAACCAGGCGAATTATCGAGTGCTAGAAAGTTTTACCGACCGATGCCAGCTTCTTGTAGAAAAAGAGGATGGCACGGTGCTTCAAGTTCAAGCGGCGGGAGCCGATGTCAAAGGGCGTCGAGACCTTCTCCCCATAGGCCTTGGTCAAGAGGCCGCCCGACCCGGTTTATCAGCCCCAGGCGATAAGCAGCGGGTCCATAAGTCTTCTGCTCCAACAGAGACTGCCAATGCCGCAGAATGGAAAGTGCTACCATCGGTAGGCAAATATTGGGTGCTAAGGATTCCTTATCGCGAAAAGTTGACAAGGCAACTCAAGCAGGTCAATGGGGTGTACTGGAATAGTCACCACAAAGCTTACCTGGTGTATCGGCATCCAGCGGTAAAGGCCAAGGTAGAGGCCATTGCGGGTCAAGCGTTATTTCCTGAGCAATACTGTAATGAAAACAAGGCCCTTTCATCTAACGAGGCGAAAGGTGTTTTGCGCTTGACAGTTCACTCCGCAGACACGCGATTTATGCGTTTGTACCTACCGCGTAAGGCAGCTTTAATAGCGGTGGTGAAGCGCCTCAGCTACAGCAGGTACAGCAAAGATCAAGAATGCTATCTCATTCCTGCCACGCCGAAGATGATGGAGTCTTTACAATGGCATTTTGAAGGGTATCCGTTGATTTGGAAAGATGAATTGCCTAAGGAGTACGTACAGGCAGGCAAGGCCATAACTGAAAAGGCGAAGAGGTTGGCTGGTGTGAAGCAGCATTTGTTAGATCAAATACCCATTCATGCAGCGGTGTACTTAGAGGAGCTCATGGACACTATTATGGCTCTGAACTACAGTTCTTCCACCTTAAAGACCTACGGTGCGGCCTTTATTGGTTTCATGCGATACTTTGAATATTGCGATCCGGCCACCCTTGACCAGCGAGACTTGAGGCGGTACTTAAGTTACCTGGCGCAAATGGGACGTTCATCATCAGCGATGAACGGGGTGTTGAATGCCCTTAAGTTTTATGCCAAGCATGTGAGAGGGTGGGAAGTGGAGCCTTGGGAGGTTTCAAGGCCCAAGAAGGAGAAGACCTTGCCAGTGGTTTTTTCGAAAGAAGAAATACTGCGCATTATTGAGGAGGTAGACAATGTGAAGCATCGGCTGATAATGCTACTGACGTATGGTGCAGGGCTTCGAGTGAGTGAGGTTACCCAGTTGAAGTGGAGTGATTTGAGTTTTGACCAGCACAAGATTCACATCAGAGCGGCTAAGGGCAAGAAAGACAGAGTGGTGATGCTGCCACTCAGTTTGGTTGAATTACTGCAGCATTATCAGCGATTAGAGGATGGTAAGGGGTATGTATTCAAGGGGCAGATGAAGGGTGAACCGTATTCTGCGGCTAGTGTGCGGGCGATACTGAAGAAAGCCAAAGACAAAGCCGGTATTGCCAACAGGGCCACCGTGCACAGTTTGAGGCATAGCTTTGCTACGCATTTATTGGAAGACGGCACAGACATACGCTTTATTCAGAAGTTACTGGGTCATGAAAGCATTAGCACCACCACCATCTACACCCACATCACCCCTAAAGGAGGGCAAACAGTAAGCAGTCCGCTCGATAGCTGGTTGTCTGCGGAAAGTTTGAACCCCGTCAAAAAGTGATATGTTTATGTGGATATATACAAGTT
>CAZDPF010000183.1:0-3844 GCA_964507215.1 uncultured Chryseobacterium sp.
TTTTAATAGGTATTCAAGAATCCGATTGCTAACAAGCGATCCATTTAAAATCATTGATTTATCCCCTTGAGCAAATCAAGGTAAATGAATCTGTGCACCTGTTCTTTTTTTAAACGAGACAGGATTTGCAATTGATTAAAGGGCTACACAACTTTAACTAGCGCATCTTGACCATGCTACTAAAATCAGCATTACCACCACACAGAATGCTCAAGACGGTCTTGCCCTGCCAGCGTTCGCGCTCTTTGGCAATGGCAGCTAATGAAACAGCTGCACTCGGCTCTATGGCTTGTTTCAAATAGGTAAATATCCAGCCCATTGCCTCGGCAATAGCGGCCTCAGAAACGGTAATAATACCGGCCACCTCTGCCTGAATGATGGGAAAGTTTCGCTCACCCAAAGCCGTGCGCAAACCATCGGCCATGGTATTGGGGGCCAATTGAGCTTGTCGCTCACCAGTTTGCAATGAGCGAAAAGCATCATCTGCTTGCTCAGGCTCCGCCCCATACACCGGTAATTCCGGACGCAAGTACTTCTTGGCCAGAAGGCTGCCGCTGAGTAAACCTCCGCCCCCTACCGGTACAAAGGCTCCATCTAAATCGGAAATCTGCACCAAGCACTCCTGCATCATGGTTGATTGTCCGGCGATAATGCGGTAGTCATCATAAGGCGGAATAAAGGCAAAGCCGTGCTCTTGAATAAGGGCTTGGCAAAGACTTTCCCTCGCCGCTTGTCCGGGAGCACAAAAATGAATCTGCGCCCCATATTGCCGCATGGCTTCCACCTTTACCTGCGGCGCGTCTTTGGGCACCACCACATGCACCTGGCTATTCATCATGCCGCCTGCCCAAGCCAAAGCCTGTCCGTGATTGCCACTAGAATGCGTAATCACTCCCTTCCTTCGCTCACTTTCAGATAATAGCTGTAGGGCATTCAAGGCTCCTCGGACTTTAAAAGAGCCCGTTTTCTGGAGGTGTTCTGATTTAAACACACACCTCAGCCCTAGTAAACGATTGATTTGCTGTGATTCTAAGAATGGAGTGGGGTGAATGAACGGCTGCACACGGACCTTGGCTTGCAACAGATCCTCTTGGGTGGGTAGGTGCTTCATGCTTCTCCAGAATCAATGGTGGTTCGTTCGGCAAAAGGTATGTCCGGATTTAGGATCTCCTCAATGAGTGCTTTCAAATGAATAGCAAATTCTTCCAGGAAGGCTTCGGGAATGACCAGCTCATTGTCTATCAATAGATCTGCGGGACCATTAGACCAATCGCGGGTGAGAAAAATAGAAGCCCGTATGGCTTCTTGAGGAAACCGACTTTTGAGCATCAAGGCGTAGCACAACAACTGGAATGCTTGGGTGTGATTGCCGTCCATTACGCTCTTGTCGATGGGTTTGGCAGTGTTGACCTTCAGCGCGTTTCGAATTACCGAGCCGGTTTTGTAATCTACAACGCGCAGCACGCCGTCTACTCGGTCTATTCGATCACTCTTTCCTTTGATTGCCACGCTTGGTGCCAATTCAGCCGTCAAGACTTCTTCTTGAAGCAATAGTTCAATAGCGTGTTGATCGGCCGCTTCAATATCTTGCTCTAAGCTACTCTCCATCAATTCCTTGATCATGTCAAATGCCAATCCGGCTTGGCCTCGAAGATCATCGGTTACCACCTGTTCCATTGCACAAGCTTGAACCAGCAGTTCTGAGATCTTCATTCGTTGCTTGCGCAGTGCGTCTGGATGAAGGGTTTGTCCTTGAAAAGGGGCCAACAGCAGCTCCATGCCTTTGTGGAAGACCAATCCAAAGCCGGCGGCATCCATGCTTCGCTGTCTTTCGGGTTCCTTTACTCCACTGAGGTAGCGGAGAAAGAATGCAATCGGATCAGTGAGGTAGAGGCTTAAAGCACTAGGGCTGAATCCCCGTTCGGCCATGCGTTTCAGTTCTTGCAGATGCCGGTCTGTTTTGTGAATAACCCCCTTGGCCGCATCCGGTCTAGCGGGCATTACGGCCTGAAGTTGATCCAATTGGAGGTGGCTTTGGTAGTACTTTGGCCACTCATACTGCACTTGAAGCAAGAATCGGCTGGGTTCAGACGCGCTCAATCCCTCTCCGCCTTCGCCATAGATGAGCCAAGAACGTTGGCTCCTGGCCAACAAACGTAAGAAGTGATAACCGTAAATGCTGTCTTTCTCCCCGTGATCGGGCAACGAATAGGTCTTTCGAACTTCGGGCGGGAAAAGCGAATTCACCGGTCTTCCCTTTGGAAGTATGCCCTCATTGACCGAAGTGCAGATGAGGTAGTCAAACTCCAGCGACCTCGATTCTAAGATGCCCATGATTTGGAGGCCTTCCAAGGGCTCACCTTGAAAATCGAGTCGCGCATCGCGCATCATCAAGCGAAACACCTGTTCTATTTGTTGTATTGGTCGGTCGCCATCGGCTGTTTCGAGCTTCTGTACTTCACGTAGCGCCTCTTGGATGGCCCGCAAAGCCATTTTGTAGATGGGAGACGTCACCCGTTCCAACAGCCATTCCACCAATGCCAGACTGGAGGTCAACGGGTCGCTTTCTTCCATTGGAGGGAATACCGGTGCCTTGGCCCAAAAGCTCTTCCATTCTTCTTGGTTCAGCTGCGACCGATGGGGAAGTAAGCTGAGATCAAAGTGTTCTTGTTCGCTGAGTTGATGAATGGCCAACAGGCTGTCTTTCAACAACTGGGTTCTGATCTTTCCTTGTTTCGCTTCTTTGACAAGCTGCATCCAACGATCTATTAGGGCAGTGAGCGGATGGTGCACCAATGGAAGACCCATGGTAACGTTCACCTGCTGCACTTCAGGGGGCAAGGCGCTCAACATGGGCAATAACCATTGTTCATCTGCCAGCACCAAGGCCGTTCGCTGCAAAACCGCTGGGCCTTCTTGCTGAATGAGTTGTTGCAAAAGATCGGCGGCCAGTTGCAATTGGGCCATCTCATTGGGCGCCTTACACAAGGTGAAATGGCGATTGGCAAGGGGTTCACTGACGTACTGCTGTTGTCCGCCCCAGCTTTGGTAGCGCCTAATGAACTGACCCGCTTCTTGTTCTGCTTGCTGCAGAATTTTTGGAAGGTCAAAAAGGATCTCTACCGCTTCTTGCTGCATCAACATACGGAAGAGCTTTTCTTCGGCCTTGTTCAAAGCGTTCAATCCAGCTACGTAGATGCGTTCCACCTTGTGCTTGGCCTTCCAAATGGGCCATAGGGTGTTAAAACCTTCTACGGCCATCCGATAGGCCAATCCTTGTGGAAGTGCGTTCTCTGATTGGCAACGGGCGTGGTAGGCCCGCTGGGTGTCACCCAGTCGTTCCCAAAAGCGGAGGTAGTTCTTCACCAGCTCGCTGTTTTGATCAGGATCTGGATGCAGTTCCCAGCGCTCTAAGATTTTCACATCTCGGGTAAAGCGGTAGAGCTCGTCGAGCGGACAGAGATAGCGATCGGCTTCGTTGAGGTCGCTTAAAAAGAGGGAGGCCCATTTGAGAAAAGCATCGAAGCTTTCCGGGTGCGGGGCGTGGGTTTGGCGGTAGGCCTCATAGAGCCAGCGAAGTTCTTCGGTAGGTTCAATGCGCCTGGCGCCGGTAAGTTCTAAGGCCCAGCTTTCGCTGGTGAGGATGAGCGGGTGGATGAAGGCTCCTCCTGCCCGTTCAAACAGCAGCTCTTTTAAATGCAAGGCCGCCCGTTTGCTGGGGAGGATCACCAAGGCATAGCGCCATTCATTTACTGCTTGTTCCGCAATGCGATCGGCCAGATGCGGCAAAAAAGGCGTAGATAAATCAGTCAAGTCTCAAGGCTATGAGGGAAAGATAAGGCTG
>CAZDPF010000184.1:0-3829 GCA_964507215.1 uncultured Chryseobacterium sp.
ACCCCCTAAACACCTCTTTCCGTTGCCAGGCGAAGTATTCGGCGGCGGGTTGGTCTTCGGCAAAGCGGGGGAGTTGAATTTGCTGGCCTTCGTAGCGCAATACTTGGTCTTCAAATGCAGCCGTGCCATTGGCCTTGCGCGAAACCAATAGCTGGGCTTCATCGGTAAAACCGAGCATGCCAAAATCTAACAGCTTGTGGTGCAACACACACAGGGCAATGCCATTGGTGGTGATATCTGGTCCGCCTTGGTTGTGCCAGCGAATATGGGCAGCTTCCAAACCTATGAGCTGATCGCCCAAGCGCAGATCAAAACCACAAACTGCGCAGCGCCTGTTGTAGGCAGTCAGTACTTTTTCACGAAAAGCAGGATCTCTTCTCCGCTCGCGCTCTTGTGCAGTAGAAGGCACCATTTGGTAGGCAATGCCACAAGCCGAGAGGATGTCTTCATGCAAACTGGAAGGAAACTCTTGATCCAATATAAAAGCCGCCAATTCATGCAAGGCCATGGGATCGCTGGATAGAAAGTCCACCACTTCTTGGCCCAGCTGAGCGGTAGCATTGGCTTCGCGTAGTTTCTTGGCCGTATAACCATCGCCCGTGCGATAGTCATAATTGGTCAACTCCCACAACTGCCCCTTGGCATCACTGGTCAACCGAAGAAAAGGATGCTCCATGCTCGACTTCCCATTGGCAAAGGGTTCCAGCAAATGCTGCATTCGCTCTTCGTGCTCCGTCCAGTTGATTTGCTTCACTCCATGCTGCCACTGGCCCAAGGCATACAGCAACAGCAAAGGCTTGTGCGGCGCGCGTTTCCCCGCCTGGCTGAATTTCCTAATGCTGCTGAGCTGCTGAAACAATCGCTCCTTGTCCATCTGACGAAGATAGCACGCCTGGGGCTCTGCTTCTTTTGCTGTCTTGCTTCCCCACAGCTTGCCTGGATTACAAAAATTTCTATCTTCGATATATTCATTATTTATCACAATTATCATGAACCTCATTCCATTTGATCAAGTGCGATTCTTCGCCGTACTACAAGAAGAACTGGGAGACAAAGTAAAGGTGAGCTCTTGGCTGCAACAGAAACTCGGCATGAGCAAAAGCGCCGCCTTCGCCCGCATCAAAGGCCACACCCATCTCACCGGCTCAGAACTAATCACCATCGTGGCCCATTCGCCCACCACCGGTCAAAAAGGCACAGACCTCTACAGAGTACACCCCCTCAAACTCATCCAACTCAACCAATTCAGAAACACTGAAGAGTTTGACCGCTACCTGCGGCAAATGGATGAGCTCTTCCAAGAGGCCATGCACCATTCCAACTTCTCGCTCCACTACGTGGCCCGAGACCTGCCGGTGTTCTACTTCCTGGCTCACCCGCTGCTGCTGCGCTACAAACTGAGCGAGTGGACCGGAACGCCCCGGGTGCAGGGCTTGCCCAGCTTGAGTGCGTCTACCCTCAGCACCGCCAAACGCCTCTGGGAACGCTACCAAGAAATGCCCACCACCGAATTGTGGAATCCATTGTGCGGACAAAGACAGTACTTGATGCTGCAAGAAGAAGAGGCCCAAGGGGTATTGCACCCCAGCGAGGCCGAGGAACTGCGACAGGTGTTTCGATCGCTCTACGCCGGATTAGACAAATGGACCAAACAGCGGCACAAAAGCCTGGGCGGAGAACTCAGCCTGCACAGCAATGTGGTGTTTACCTTGAACAACGGAGGTCGCCTGCGTTATGGGAAACGCGATATACTGTTAGGGGCCATCCACAATGCCCAGCATTTTAATAGCAACAGTCCGGAAATCATCAGCCTGTTTGAGCAAGTCTGGAACCGCCACCTCGAAACCGCCCGCAAGGTTTGTCCGGGCAGTCCCGCAGACCAAATGCAGTTTTTGCAACAGATCAGAGGGGTACTTTAAAAGAAGAAATCAGAAGATATAGCGCTTCCTAAACGAAGAGTGGACTTAAGCCTTCTATGATTAGATGGATGGAAGGCCGGGATCAAGTTAAGTGGAGTGGAAGCCCAACGCCCTTTTGGAATCTCTTTCTTTTCTCATCATGGTGGAAAGATGCTGTACGCTTTACCCAAAGTCTCCTCCACCCACCAAAAGCGGGCAGCAAGTCAAAAGATGACAGACTGCCGCTCAAAGCCTATCCGATGCCTAACCGCTATTTGCTGTTTTATCTCAGGCATTGCCACGAATTCTCAACGCTCAATTCTGAGAAAAGCCTTTGAATACAGCAAAAACTAAAAATAACTGCCAGCTCGAGCGTACAACAGCGCCAAATAAACCACTGATTATCAATTGCATTTTAAAGAAAGTACAGGAATTCTGCACTTTAATTTCAAAAGTGCAGAAAATCAGCACTCCGGCCGAAAGCGGCCTTCGCAGTTTTGCCTCGTTCAAAGATGTCTCACTTAAATCTTTTATTCGATGAACAAAAAGACCATGAACCGCCTGCACATGATTAAAAACGTGCAGGCCTTCTTCGAAGCGCACGGAGGAGTATTCAAAGACGATGCGCATTACCAAAATCTGGAGGCCGAACTCAACGGTCGCGTAGACCAACTCTTGACCCTTGAGCAAGACCTCCTGGTAAGAGGCCTTCCCTTGGGAGAGCGCAAAAAAGCCCTTCACGACCACTTTGCCGAGGCGGTAGAACGCTTAGGACTACTACTCCGCGAAGTAGCCATGGCGCAGCAGCTCAAGGAAATCCTTGATTTTACCTCTGCCATGAGCACCCCATTAAGGCGCGGCAAGGTGGCAAACTGCCTCGCTTACGGACGTGAGATCATTGAATTCAGCGAAACCCACCGTAGCGCCATTGAAGCACAAAGCCGTGGCAAAATCATCTTTGATGAAGCAGAAGATGCATTGAAAGCCTTCGAAAACATCGCCACATTGCCTCATCGCAACCAAAAAGAGTACTTCGTACTGGTACGGAAAATCAATCGCTTGGTAAAGGAAAACACAGCCTTCATCAATACTTCTGTAACCACTTTTATCAAGTCTTGGGAAACTGTTTACCCAGACATAGCGGCCTTGTACTTTGAGAATGCTGATGAGCCCCTCTTTGGCAAACGCTATGCAAAAAAGGCGGAAGAAGCTGCCAGCGAAGGAGGCACCCCTCCCCCTACTGAGGAAACTGCACCCACTGCCGAAGCCGATGACTCGTCAGAAAGCAACAATACCGAAGGCAATACCGCTGAAGGAGAAACCACTGAAATAGCTTCCTAATATCCATCACCCAAGGAGCGGCCGCGGCCGCTCCTTTTTTATTCACGCAAATCATGCAACACTATTTCACTACTGCTGAACTCTGCATTCAGCCAAATGCCATTCCACAAGACGTGGCCGACAAGCTGTGGAAATTCCACATCCTCCCCATGAACGCCGTGCGACATGCCTTGGGAGCACCCATCACTGCCTCTGAAAAAAGCGGCTATCGCCCCGTACAATGGGAAAAACGCATGGGCCGAAACGGACTTAGCCAGCATTGCTTTCAAGGCAAAGGCGCGGTAGACTGGACCACTCCCGGTGGACTACATCTTCTGGATGAATTACAAAGTCTACTCATTGAGCTGACCACCTATACCCGCATTGCGCGCTACGCCACATTTATTCACTGCGATTACAAAACAGTTGCTAGCGGCAAAAGACAATTGTTCCGAAGCAACGCCCAAAGCCAATGGACCTTGCTGAGGGAGTGGAGGCAGTTTTGAAAAGGCGCGAGCTCCTCATTCCAATTGCCTATTCCGTTGAGAGGAAAATGATGAAAATTCCACCCCCTCTCCCAGAAACAGGGAGAGGGTTGGGGTGAGGGCATT
>CAZDPF010000185.1:0-3801 GCA_964507215.1 uncultured Chryseobacterium sp.
GGATTCAATCCATTGGCATAAGAAAGTCCATCCAAAAGCCAGTCTACATTGTTCACGGTTCCTGAAATCACTTGGATAAGGCAGTTTAAACTATGAACATTGGATTGCGAATAGGTGAATCGCGCCAAACAGCCTCCATCTTGTGCGAGGTCTATGTAATGGGTTACGGCATCATCACAACCCGACTGGGTTTGTGTGATTAATTCTACTGGATATTGTAATTGTTGTCGGTCATCGTACACGACCACCACATTATTTTGGGTAGAGAAATCGCCATTGCCTAAATCCCAAATTTGACTGCTCACCATGGAGCTGTCGTGCATGGTCAATGCAAATTCATGCAAGTGTTCATGGGGTTTTTCACCGGTATAGTGATAAAGCGGGTGTGCTCCTGCCGCCAAAGCACTGTCCATAGGCGTGCTGTTTCCCGAGTTGGGGTCATCGGGATCACGAAAGTTTAAATAGAAGCCTGAGCGCATGCTAGACGTATCCCGAATCAAGAGGCCACCCATGGCTAACACGCCGTTGCTATCTTGTTGGAGGCGGGTGAACATAAAATAATCATCATTGCCAGCTTCTAAAAGAAACTGCTCCCCATCAATGGTTCCTGTAAGGCCAAACACTGGACTCTCATTGGGCAAAGTGGGGGGGATTTCTTTTTCGCAGCCCCAGCTTATGACCAATATGGCACTTAGGAAAAAGGAGTATGGTAAAAGATTTTTCACTGCAGAGAGTAGCTGATGCGGAAGCGGAGTTGCCGATTATAATGCTGACGGGTATCAACATACACCTCGTCTTTACTCAAATCTTGTAAGCCCAGAAGATAATCAGCCCCAACAGACCACCGTGGATCCCAAGCCCATACATAGCCAAAAATCCAACCATGATCCAATGAGTGGAAACTATCCTCATAGCCTGATGCACTGCGCGATTCACTTGTCCAAGTATCATCATACATTCCTTTGCTGTGCGTATTAACTTCATTGCGAACATTCAGCAAATAAGCTGCGTAGTAGCCAGCTTTAATTGTATGGCCTTTGCCGAGAAAATAGTTGAGCATTACGGGCATTTCAAGGAAATCACCGGAATTGGCAATTACTTCTACTACTTGACGATTGGCTCCAAAGCCGTAGGTAACGCCTTCATACTTCCTGAGCAGTGCAAGATCACTTCTTCTACTGAAATTTATACCTGAACTCACAGCAAATTCCGGATGAAAGGCCCAGCGTATTTCAGTTCCTAATCCCCAAGATGCCAGTCCATTGCTTGTGCTTTTCTGGTTGTTAAGTGCACTTCCAAAGCCGATCAAGCCGCTCAAGCTCCAATGGAAGTCGGAACGCATTCCAAGTTTAGGAGCTACCAAGGGTTCTATTCTGTGGTCTTGATGGTCTACACTTGCGAATGAGGTTACCTCTGGAACAGCTGCTAGAGCTGTTAAGGTTTCTGCTGGCAATACATCACGAACTGAGAGTTGCAGCGTTATCACGTCTTTTTCAGAGGCGTTGTCTCCCAATGAAGCTGAAGTCTGGGCCAATGAAGAAGGCCTAGGCGCTTGAAAGGAGGAGGTCGGCTTAACAGACTGCTGCACGATTGCAGAACTCGTTAGGTCTGAATGGGGACTAGAGGAGACTGCATCAGAAATGCTAGGCAAAAGGGGCTGTGTGTCGCCTTCATTCAATGGGCGATCATTGGTAATATCTGTTACAGCTTCATTTTGCGTTTGTGCTTCTTTTTTATCGATGGATTGCCCAGTACTTGGAAATGCTTCATCCACTGAAAGCTCGCTATTGGTCTTTTCTGGATTGTTGAGGTCTTGCCGGCTCTCAGGCCAGTTAAAATAGATTGCAGTACTGAGCACAATGGAGGTGAGTACAGCGGCCGACTGGTATATAAATGATTGTCGGGCATACCAAGGTGTGGCCGCCTTGTCGAGCATTTTCTCTAAGCGCGTCCATGCTCCGGGATTGTATGGAACCTCCCGATCAGCGAATTTCTTTTGAAAGAGCTTCTGTAGTTCTTTCTCTGTCATAGCGTAATGGTCGCAACCTTGTTCATGAGCTTCGTCAGCATGTCTTTAATGGTTTTTCTCGCTGTGGAGAGGTGCCATTTGGACGTGCCCTCAGAGATGCTCAGCATTTCACCAATCTCTTTGTGGTTGTAGCCGTCGATAATGTAGAGGTTGAAAACCTTTTGACTCATAGGAGGCAATTCCCGAATCATGCGTTCTAAGTTTTCAGCGTCAAACCGTCGGTCGGCTTCATTGTAATCCATAGTCTCTAAAGGAAGACTATGGTCAAAGGAGTCTACAAATTTGTGTTTGTCGTTGTTTCTTTTTCTGAATTCATCAATGATCGTATTGATGGTTACTCGCTTGGCCCAAGCTTCAAAAGGAATGTTGTCGTCGTATTTATCGAGGCGAGTAAGAATTTTGAAAAAAGCCAGATTGAGTAGTGATTCGGCTTCTTCTTTATTTTTCTCGTACCGCAAGCAAACGCCCATCAAGAAGCCATAGCAAAGTTTGAAGAGCTCATTTTGGGCTCTTCGTTCTTCGCGGCGGCATGCGCTGATAATTTCAGGGTCTATGTTTGTTGGCATTTTGCTAGAGACCCTCAAGTTACGCATGCCATCTTGATGTGGATGGCTTTTTCCTTCCAATGTTTATGGCGTTGATCAGTCAATGCACTATTTCGGGTCTTTGCGAAAGAAGGCCCCCTTATGCAAGAGGGCCCTTGTGTTTTAGTTCTTCCGGGTTAACCCGAATAAATACATAACGGAGAAATCTACCAAAGGGTTGGACGAGCAGTTTAAGAGAGCGGAATTTCGAATTGGGTTAATTCTACAAAACGTCGAATTCTATCATTGATATCTGAGGTGTTCAAGTGTACAAGCTGCTCTGTTCCAAATTTTTCAACACAAAAAGAGGCCATTACAGATCCGTAAATAAGGGCCCGTTTCATGTTTTCAAAACTCACATCTTGCGTGCGAGATAAATAGCCTATAAATCCACCAGCGAAGGAATCACCAGCACCTGTAGGATCGAACACCTCTTCGAGAGGAAGCGCTGGAGCAAAGAAGGCCTTCCCTTCTCCAAATAATAGAGCGCCATGCTCGCCTTTCTTGATTACCAAATACTTGGGCCCCATTGATAAAATCTTTTGGGCGGCTTTTGGGAGAGCATATTCACCAGAAAGCATGCGGGCTTCTTCGTCGTTGATGGTGAGTACATCAGTAAGCTTCAAGCCTTCCATGAGACTTTCATGGTAGTGTTCAATCCAAAAATTCATGGTGTCCATCACTACCAGTTTGGGCCTGCCGTTCAATTGCTCCATCACTTTGCGCTGAACATCTGGCAAGAGATTTCCCAGCATCAAAAAATCTGCTGAGCGCATGTGATCAGGTACAATAGGATTGAAGTTAGCCAGAACATTGAGTTGGGTATCTAGCGTGTCACGCGTGTTCAAGTCTTGGCGGTATTTACCTGCCCAGAAGAAAGTCTTGCCCCCTTTAACCACTTCAATTCCAGAAATATCAATGTTGCGATTGCGCATCCGTTGGAAGTGTTCTTCTGGAAAATCTTCTCCTACAACGCTCACCAAATGAATGGGTTGCGTTAAATAGGAAGCAGAAAGGCCGATGTAAGTTCCCGCACCGCCGAGGATGTGCTCCGCTTTGCCAAATGGAGATTCAACACTATCAAATGCAACGGTTCCAACAACCAGTAGACTCATGTTGTAGCTTTTGGTCAAAGATATTGCAGGATATTCTGGCTTGAAGTATTATTGCAGCCCCAAAAACAAGGAG
>CAZDPF010000186.1:0-3790 GCA_964507215.1 uncultured Chryseobacterium sp.
ACCAAAGGAAAAGTGAAAGAGGCCGATGCGCGCTATCTCACCCAGTTCAATCCGCTCAACCGAGAAATTCCCCTCGTGGTTCTCATCAACGGAAACTCTGCTTCAGCCAGCGAGATTGTGGCTGGTGTAATGCAAGACCTCGATCGCGGAGTTATTCTTGGCCAGAGAAGTTTCGGGAAAGGACTTGTTCAGCAGACCAAACCCGTGAGTTATGGTGCCCAGTTGAAACTCACCATTGCCAAATACTACACCCCTAGCGGCAGGTGTATTCAGGCCATTGACTATGCCGAACGCGATGCTTCAGGAGCTGTAAAAGCCATTCCTGACAGCCTTCGCAACAGCTTTACAACCCGAAATGGTCGTTTGGTAAAAGACGGAGCCGGTATTGATCCTGATGAAGTGGTTCGTGAAGAAGAACTTCCGAGAGTATTGTTCAGTCTGTTGCAAGAAGATCTGGTTTTTGATTTTGCCAACCAATTGCAACGAAATGCCCCTGAAGACAGCATCAACCCAGCAGTTTATACGTTCCCGGAAAATGCGTTCAAAGCTTTCCAACAATTCGTTCAAGCCAAGGGCTTTACCTATGAAACCTACACCGATGAGCTGCTCAAGCAAATAGAAAACAGTGCGAAAGAAGAGCGATTTGCCGACTTACTGCCCGAATTGGAAAAGCTCAAAAAGGCCTTTACGCAAATCAAAGAAGATGATATTCAAGAACATCAAGACTTGGTGAAACAGTGGTTGGGAAGCGAAATGGCCATGCGCTATGCCTATGAACGCGGAAGGGTGATTTACAACCTGCGCTATGATCCGGTGAGTCAACGGGCTATTGAAATCTTAAACAACCAAGACGTCTATCAGGCCATATTAGATGGACAACCCTAAGGGCTTTTTGCAGTGGATGTACTTGCGCCGAGGCCTTTACCTGATCGGTCTGTATTGGTTTGCCCTCAACCTGCCCTTTCAGAACAGCTTCCCTCCTACTGCATTGGGTTTAATGATTTTCGGACTCGGCTGGATCTTGCGCAAAGATTGGCTGGATTTGCTCAACAGCTTGCTGGCCAACAAAGCCTTTTTGTTGAGTTTGCTTCTCTTCACCTGGGTGTGTATAGGTTTGCTTTACAGCGATGATGCCGGAACAGCAGAGCGAGAGTTAGTGCTTAAAATACCGCTCATTGCTTGGCCATTGGCCCTTGCAGGAATGGAAAAACGCTTTGCATTCTCGCGTGATAAGCTTCTCAAATGGTTTGTGGCGGCTTGCTTGCTCTCGTCGTTACTATTGCTTGGAAAGGCTTGGATGAACTACCGAGAAGGTGGAGATATTCGGTTTTTCTTCTACCACAATCTGATGTCGTGGCCATTTGTACCCGCCCATTATATGAGCATGTTCCTGAGCTTTTCGGCTGCCCTGAGCTTTCATTGGTTGCTTGATGCGGTTTCGGACAAAAGACGAAGACCTGCACTCTTATGGTCACTTCCTTTGGGTGTTTTTGTGTTGATGATTGGTTTATCGGGCATTCGAATGCAATGGGTGGTGTTGCCTCTTCTCTTGTTGATAACAGCCTTTTACCACATCCGCAAGAACAAAAAATTACTGCGGCCTGCAGTGGCGGTGTTGGTTGGCGGATTGCTTTTGATGGGCAGCTCACCGGAAGTACAGCGAAGGGCTCAGGAAACCTATATTGAATGGCTGGCCATGCGCGGCGAGGCCGAGGGCTATCAAACCAATGAGCGCTATTATTTGTGGAAACACGCGTGGATCATTATTGGCGAACATCCCTGGATTGGTCATGGCACCGGTGGAGGCGACCCCGCTCTAAACCGCAGTTTGGCCAATGAAACCGCCGAGTTCTGGAATGGTGAGCGGCTACAAGCCTTGAACCATCGCAAATACAATTTGCATTCGGTATATCTACAGCATTTGGCCAGTCATGGCGTCATCGGACTGCTGCTGCTGCTCTCACTTTTTGTATATCCGCTATGGCAACATCGCAAGAATCCTGATCTGCAAATGATTTTATTTCTCTCGGTCTCCGCAATGAGCTTCTTGACCGAGTCGATGTTGCAAAGACAGGCCGGACTGTTTTTCTTCGCCTTTTTCTATGCCATACTCGTAGTAGCTCCTACAAGAGACACGGCTACTTTGGCGCGTGCGGAAAAAGACTAAAACGACGCACATGTCTCCGGCTGATGATACCAAGCACCAGCACAAAAAGCAGTTCATACCCTACAATGGCCATGAACAAAGCCCGATGACCTGCCAAATGGTGGGCACCCACAAATAATAAAGGCATCAGCACGAGTACCAAGACAGAACTTCTGGCTAGGGCCTTCTCTGCATTGAGCGAAAGCAGCAGCTTCTGCAGGTGATTTCGTTGAATAATGAAAATGCCAGACCACAATAACACTTGGTAGGCCAGCAGGGCTTCATCTTCTATTTGGTCTGCCGTAAGTAAGTTCAGCAAGGGCATCTTGACCAACAAAAGAAATGCTACGCCCAAAAGCCCTCCTCCGTAAACCAATAAGCTGATCCAGTTGAAGAAACGCCGAAATGCTGCTTGCCCCTTTCGAAGCAATTCGTTGTACTGCACATACACCACGGTAGAGAGCAGAGAAGCCGGTAGCCGGAATACCTGCAACACCCTATCTACCACCGCATAGTAGCCAAATTGCGCCGGACTGAGCAAGAAACTCACAATCAAGGAAGGCATGAAAGTGACCAAATAAGTGGTCATGGGGGTGATAAATATCGGACTATTTGCACGCAGGCTCTGACGCACGGCCTTCCAACTTACCCACTCTGGCCTCACCCCTTCTGATCGCATACGCAGCAGGTAAAACAAAAGCAATGAACCACCGCCTATCGCATTAATGGCCATGACGGCAGCCGTCTGATCAGCGCGTTGTACCCAGATAAAAGTGAGCGTAGTATAGATAAGTTTCCATCCGAAAGCCCCCCACTGTACAATGTGAAACCGCTTCTTGCCTTCAAAATACCAGTTAGGTAAAAGGCTGGTTATGAAAGCGTAGAGCAAGCCAAAATGCATCACCGGACGAATGAGTTGAAAGGATGGAATCCATTCTGTGAGCAAGAGATACAGCAGTCCTACCGGTAGCAACAGCAGCAATCGCTGTTGCAGGTGCATGCCCAAGAGGCTGTTCATGCTGCTTTCCCCCCTCGCTACTTGGCGCGCTGCGAAGAGATCAAAGCCCATGTCGAAGACCGGGATGGTTAATGAAGCTGCCAACAAGGCTGTATTGAATTGACCAAAGCCTTCGGCCCCAATGGTGCGCATCAGATGCGGAACCAGCAGCAAAGGCATCAAGGTAGCCAAGCCTTGAATAACGGTGAGCCCAGAAAGTTGTGAAATGAGCTTCTTCAAGACCTACTCCTGCAAATAAATTCGTTTGACCCGTGGTGAAATCGCGGTAAGCACTTCGTAGGGAATGGTATGGAGCTTATCAGCCAGTTCCTGCACGCGAATGTTCTTGCCAAATACTTCCACCTCATCCCCTTCTTGGCAATCAATATGAGACACATCCACCATGGTGAGATCCATACACACCTTCCCCACCACCTTGGCCCTTTGCCCACGGATGAAGACCTCCCCTTTGCCATTGGAGAACTGCCTGCTAAATCCATCGGCATAGCCAATCGCGATGGTAGCGATTTTCATATCATCTGTGGCCGTAAATGAAAAACCATAGCCCAAAGACGCTCCTTTTCTGAGCCATTTGATCTGGCTGATGTGGGTGTACAAGGCCGCCACCGGACGAGGATGTGCAGCGG
>CAZDPF010000187.1:0-3765 GCA_964507215.1 uncultured Chryseobacterium sp.
GGGTGGCTGAAGGATCACCTGCCGTCCAGCTTACATCTACACTGCTGCTGGTGAGATTGCTGGTGATGGGGTTGGAAATAGAGCTACAAGCAGGTGGGTTATCGATGCTCACATCGTCAATGGCCATGTCGCCGGTGAAGCTGGTGCTGCGCGTTCCAGAGAAACGAATGCGCACCACTCCGCTGTAACCAGCCAAACTCACAGTAGCTTGCTGCCATGGGTCAGCGCCAGACGTCTGCTGCTGGCCAGATAATGAAAATACAGAAGTGTAAGAAGTGCCATCGTAAACTTCTACGGTCAAGGTGCCTATGGTGGCCCCGTACATGTGATAGTAGAAAGACAACTGGCGGTTAGGGCCGAGGTTGTCTAAACTGATATCTGAAGTTTCGAAAGAAGACAGTGCTCCTGTAACGCCTCCTGAAGTCTCCAAGTAAATGTACTTCCCTGCAGAGGTGCCCAGGGTATTGTCCACATTGGGGCCCGTGGTGCTCGATGTAGTGGTACCGTCTTCAATACGCCATCCTTGTGAGGACGTACTGGTAGATACCGGACTCATGGTCCAACAGTTGGGCAAAGTGGCAATACCGCCGTTGGCGTAGCCGTCAAAGGTCTCCAAAATAGGAGCGAGCGGCGGCTCTTCAGGCGGGCATTGCCCATAAACAGAATGAGACGTTCCAAGTGCCAGTATACTGGCGAGGAACGTCCCATTCATCACGTTTGCTCGATTGGCCCAAAGCC
Source organism: uncultured Chryseobacterium sp. (assembly GCA_964507215.1). Classification (GTDB taxonomy): domain Bacteria; phylum Bacteroidota; class Bacteroidia; order Flavobacteriales; family Schleiferiaceae; genus RFXV01. The sequence goes on from CAZDPF010000187.1 coordinate 739, forward strand.
AAACGAGCCTTGAGGAGATAGATCTTCTCATAGGTCTTGTGTTAGTCTTTTGTGATGAAACGGTTAATTGTCACTCCAATGTTAGGGGTTTTTCAACAGTCTCCCAACTATTGGACTGACATTTTTCAGTTTTTCGCTATGCATGCATAGGAAATGCAATTGTTTAGACGTGGACTTGAAGCAGTTGTTTAAGGCATTTCAATGAGTTTTCGTGGGAGACAGTCTCTTTCAACGCAAAGCACTATCTGAACACATAGATATTAGTAAACGCTCAACATCCCATTTTTTCCTTGTGTTAGTTACAAGGGTTTGAAGCTTGCTTTAATTTCTTGAGTGGATGTGCAGGCCAAACAAAAAAGGCTGTTCCTAAAATGGAACAGCCTTTCAAGAGGCGTTAAGGCTTACATTAGTCCTTTATGATGCGTTCTGTGAAAATGCCCTCTTGGTTAATTACGTGGATGAGATAGATTCCAGAGCCAAGTGATTCAAGGTTGAATTGTGTCTCACCACTCTCTGTTGATCTTTCATCGAGTACCCGACCATTGAGGTCAACGAGCGAAATGCTGCTGTTTTTTGGCGCAACAACATAAACAAGATGCTGGCTAGGATTGGGATATACACGAACTAATTCGGTGGTTGTGCCTTCCTGAAGTAGGGTGTTATCCGTTTTGCTAGCCGCAACTACACGTTCCATGAAATTGGAATATACGCCATTCGCAAAGGCCCCGTCCACCCGTCCGCGAACGTCAATGCGATAACGTGCAGCAGGTAGTCCGGTAATTGTGAACTGAGTAGTTCCACCACCTAATGCCACATATGTTTGATAGAGAGTACCAACTCCACCACCCGTCATATCTTTTACACGAACCTGATAACGATCAATCCGGGAAGTGTCTCCAATACTCCAAATAGGTCTTAGACTTCCTCCTCCAAGGTTTTGAACGGCATTTAGGGTGGGAATAACAGTTGAATCAATGCCATCGATGGTAACGGTGTCTATTTGACTCGAGTAGCAATTGTAGTTGTCTCTTACCGTAATGAAATAAGTTCCTGGGTTGAGTTGGATGAATCGGTTCGAGTACCTATTGTTAGCCCATGTGGTGTCTGTACCATCACTAATTCCAATATCCCAAGTACGACGACCACCAGTAATGCCGAAAACATTCACTTTACCCTTGGTAGCATCCACAATCTGGAATACATTGGAGGAGAAGTTGAAGTCTTCACAGTCAATGGTAAAGTTGCCTACACAAGAAGGATTGGCGTTGCCAGCCTCTGAAATGTAGTATTCATAGTCGGCAGGAGCCAATGGGAAGATGTTTCGCGAGTTGGTAGAAGAGTTCACCCGAACCCAAGTGGTATCGCCTACTTCACGGAACCACACATTGTACACTGATGCACCGGTGGCGTTCCAGCTCATATTCACACGGTAATTACCAGGGGTGGAAGCGGAGGCACCATAATTTGTACATCCACCAGCATTGGCGCTGCAAGACTCCCAAGCTACAGTGACGGTCTCATTGCTCCCACTACGCATCAAATAGCGGTTGTAGCCTCCCAATCCATTGGCTTCAGCACAAGCAGAGTCGGCAGCGTCTAATTGCTCTTCATTGGCTGCATTGGCAGGATCTCCATTCACAAACTTGAAGCGCAATTCAGAAAGACAGATTTGACTAACGGTAGTCTCATATATATCAGGATTGCTGCCGTTTTGGGTAAGTTGAATGGCGCCTCCTTGCCAAGAAGGGGTAGTAAAGTCGCCAATTAAGTAAACACCAGCAGAATCAATGCTCACGCCAGCCATATTCACTTGGAAGGTGACATCTGCAGGCGCTACAGTGGTACCGCATGCAGCCAAACTATTAAAGCAGGTGATCGGTGTTGAAGTATGACCTGCTACTGTGAGCGTGCGGTTTCCACTAAAGCTCTCCCAAGTAACAGAGCCATTATACCATTTGCGGAACTTGAAATCGTAGGCACCAGCAGCCAAGTTGAGGGTACGCGCATAAACGCCTGAAGGGGAACTTGGGGTGAGTTTCTTTGAGCCGGACCAGCCATTGAAGCTACCCGCCACATCTACAGAATCCCAGTCACATTCGTTGTTCATGTCTACGCGGAACTGAACAAAGTAGGTAGGAGCTGAACACAGAATATTACAAGTGCCAAAGCAGTAAGCATCAAGGCTGGTAGCTCCGCTTACTGTAAATGTTCTGTTGTTGAAAGTTGCGCAAGCAGAAGGTACGCTTTCATCTTGTCCCCAAGCATTTCCGTTGATATACTTGTACTGATAGCTGCCTGCTGGGAGGTTCAAGGTTACTTCGTAAATACCGTCTGAATTGGCATCGGTAAGTTCAGTTGTACCTGGATTCCAGTTGCCAGGGTAACCAGCAGCAGCCTGGAAGTCACCCGCCACATGCACGCCATTGGCACTAACTGTTTGCGAGTTCATGTCTACTTGGAAAGTCACAGGATAGGTAGTGACCACTGCGCATGGACCGCAAAGTCCGTAACAGAAGGCCGTGAGTACCGTGTCTCCTGAAACAGTCACGCCCCGGTTGCCGCCCACTTGACATGCAGAGGGAATGATTTCGTCGGTTCCCCAAGCATTTCCGTTGATGTATTTGTACTGATAACTGCCGGCAGGGAGTTGAACGGTGAGTTCATAGACGCCATCCATGTCAGCGTCGGTCAGCTCTGCGGTTGAGGGATTCCAGTCGCCCGGATAGCCGGCTGCAGCTTGGAAATTGCCCGCTACATGCACGCCGTTCGGACTGATGGCGAGTTGTTGGTTCATGTCGACCCGGAAGGTCACGTTGTAAGGCTGCGACCAGCCATACAATCCCATCACCACTAGGGCGAAGAGTGTACTAAGTTTTCTCATCTGTAAGGGTTTAAATGAGGTTGGTGTGATTTGGACACTTACAAATATGATGTTTTTTCGGTTTCATTAACTACCTTGATGTTTAAAATTAAAAAAATTTGTCATGAGTATCAGCTAATCAGCAGTTTACAAGCGTGCAAAGACGT
>CAZDPF010000188.1:0-3696 GCA_964507215.1 uncultured Chryseobacterium sp.
TGCGCGAGACGCGGGCAGTAAGCTTGTCGCGTTAGAAAAGATTAGACTAGACAGACTTAATCATGCGGTCTACCGTGGCCTCGGCCTGATCAGAAAACGCTCCTTTTGGGCGATTCGCCAACAGTGCAGAGACCGATGCAATAGAATGTCCAAACAGCCGTCCGAGATGAAAAAGGGCGGCTGTTTCCATTTCTACATTGCTAATGCGTTGGCCATTCAAACGCGCAGAAGAAAGCCAGTCCAACAATCCAGTTTCATCTGCATGGGCTTTCCAAAGCTCCCTTCCTTGTGGGGCGTAAAAACCACTGGCAGTAAAGGTGAAGCCCTCCTGCGCACCATGCATCTTCAGCAAACTATTGGTTAAAGTTTCGTCTGCCGGAAACAGTGAAAAAGGAGGTAAATGATGAGATTGGGCAAAAGCATTCAAGGCGCGCTCAACAGCCGCATCGCCATCCACCTTGGGATAAAAATGGTGGAGCACATCCATCGAACAGGCCCATCTGCTCACTAAGAGACTGTCTACGGGTAAATCGGGCTGCAAAGCACCAGAAGTGCCCAAGCGAATGAGACGAAAAGATTTTCTATCAGCCAAAGGCCGCCGATGCACCAAATCCCAATTGAATAACAGTTCCAACTCATTCAAAACAATATCAATATTGTCAGACCCCATGCCTGTAGAGAGCACAGTGAGCTTTTCCTTGCCTATTCGACCCGTAACGGTGGTAAACTCTCGGTACTGCCTTTGAAGGAAAATTTCGTCAAAATGCTGGGTAATACGCGGCACACGCGCCGGATCACCAACGGTAAGCAGAGTGGAAGCTACATCTCCTGGGGCAAGATCTAAGTGGTAGACTCGCTCACCTGGACGAAGGATTATGCGGGTGGGATCAGGGCTGTGTTGTGACATGAGATTGCGCTAAATTGCGGGCACCACAAAACTAAAGCACCTGAAATGTCAGATCACCCCTCAAAAATTCTGGTTCCAGTTGGTTTTTCCGACCAATCGCTGCTCGCTTTGGACGATGCTATCGTGTTTGCCAAAGAAATGAAAGCAGAGATCACTTTGCTTAGTGTGCTGGAAGAGAGTTCTTTACTCACTAGAATTTTCGGATCTAATTCAGAAACACGCCAGGAGGCCTATCGCGAGAGCGTACTCGAAAAACTGAACAAGCTGGCAGATGACAAGTCGAAGGCTTCCGGAATTCGAATGACTACCATGCTGGCTCATGGGGTGATTTACGAAGAAATAGCCCGAGTAGCCGAGCTGATCTCAGCTGATCTGGTGGTGATGGGTACCAACGGAAAGCCCTCGAACTTCCGCAAGCGAATGATTGGCTCCAATGCCTACCGCACGGTGGCTCTGACCAAAGCACCCGTCATTACCACCAATGGCATGAGGAAGTTGGAAAAACTGGAAAACATCATTTTTCCGGTGGTTATGGACCGCAAATCCAAAGAAAAGGTGGGCATGGCCCTGCACTTCAGCAGACTATTTGGTGCGCGTATAACCGTGGTGGGAATACCTGAACGCGAGTCAGAGCTGAAAGTGATTGAACAGCACGTGAAACAGGTAGTGCAGTTTATTCAAGAGAAGGGAGTGAAAGTTTCAGGCCATATGATGGAGTTGGGAGACGATATGATTGAGCGCTTCTTACAGTATTCAGACGAAGCTGATGGTGATATGGTGATGATTATGGAGGAAGGAGAAAAAGTGGATATCGCCAGCAACCTTTTGGGCAATGATGTGCAAACAGTGCTTTATCATTCCCATCTACCGGTAATGAGTATTACGCCGAAGCAGACAAAATACCAAAGCATGTTCACCCAATGGTGAGCCTTTAACCGTGAATAGGAAGCCCTTCTTCGCCCTGCGGAGGAGGGTTTTTTGTTGAAATTGGCCCTTTGTTCTGCTATATCGGAAGAATATGCGGGCATTAGAGGAACATCAAGGTAACTCTACTATAAATGGCTACCAACCTTGTGTGGATAATGCGCGTAACCATTGCGAAGTTTGTCTCTATGCACCAGCCCTTTACCCTTCTATTGAGTGTGCTCTGTTTGTTCGGCTGGGCACAGCAAGCTGTACCCGTACAGCAATTCAGCCATCCCAAGAGCCAAGTGGGTAATCCGTTTGGCTCTTCGCCAATCTTACTTTCAGAAGGCCAACAGCTTTGGTGGGCCCACATGACGGAACATCACCGTTACTATGTGCGTAGCATGGGGGAGTGGATCATTCACGATCTCAATGGCATAGGAGGGGTAAGCGATTCACTTAAAATCGGAGGGGATGCTTCTGTCAGTCGGATGGTTACCAATCTGCAAATACCGGCCTTCTTGGCGGTGAAAGTGGATTACTATGATTCCTTGAGGATTCAAGGATTGACCATCGCGAATCCGGGTTATCACAGCGCCATTTTATTGCATAAACCGGCAACAGCTTGGCAACTTTTGTGGGCTGATTGCGACAGCTTGGTGGACTTGGCAATTGATGACAGCGGAGACCTCCTTTTGCTGACCAATCAGCAGTCTGCAGGAAGAATTGCTTTGCATCAGGTGGATTGGGGAGGCGTGGTGATGCAATCAAAGGCACTGAACGGATTGGGATTTGTTCGGAGTTTGGTTCCCATGACAGATGGAGGATGGGTGATTACCGGATCATGTGCCGATTCTCCTTTGAATATCGACCAACTTACAGATACCCTTTCTGCTCCTTACAACGCCTATGCCTTGCGCTTGAACCAACAGTGGACCGCAACTTGGATTCGCCACTGGGATGATATAACCTGCCCAACGGTAGAGGTAGCAGCCCTCGATCAGGGAAGGATGGCCATTTTGGGTAGTATGAGCATCGCCTCCAACTTGGGCGATCTGCCTTTTGCCGGTCCGGCCGGCGGAAATAGCGATTTTGCTTTAATGGTGTTGGATTCTACAGGTCAAGGACAATGGATTGCGGAAATCCCCTCAGATACAGGTTGGGTATCGGCTATTTTGGATGATTATTCTTGGAGTTTACAAGCCCAGAACGATCTCATTGTTGTTGCCATGCAGCACAAAGGATCAGCAGTGTATGGCTATAGACCCTATCGCAATTTCAATGGACTCTGTCTTTTGTTTGATGTACAGCAAAGCAGTCAGCTGGGACAGCCTAGTGCAGGAATCACTTTCAATAGTGAAGCAATGGTACACCTCCGCTCGATGGCTTTGGATAATGGTGGCGATTTATGGTTGAGTGGCACTGGCAGTTTAGCCGTATGGGGAGCAAGTGGAAGTCAATGGACAGATACCATTGGTGCAGGAGGAGATCATGATTTTGTTTTCCGATGGACAATGAGTGGATTGAATACCTGGCAATCACTACCACCTTCTATGCGTCTTTGGCCCAATCCAACCACTGATTGGATTCACATTCCTCTAATTGGAGAAGGGCAATCTGATTTTGCAATATGGAATATTTATGGACAGCCTGTGGAATCGCTAGTGCACAGCTATGCAGATGTTGCAGGAATGCATGCGAATTTGAGCGCACTCTCCGCCGGGGTGTATTTGGTAAAGGTCAATCGAGAAATATTTCGAGTGATTAAGCATTAGGTCTAACAAGTAGGTGATCACCCTAGAAGAAACTAGCAAGCGGATCGGCTACAAAAGGCCTAGCATAAAAGTTAGCGAGCATTCTTTGCTAGAAGCAGCCACAGAAGG